>NZ_RBIE01000009.1 GCF_003633715.1 Thermovibrio guaymasensis | reverse complement strand
CTCACAGCAGCGATCACCCACTGCCTATCCTTAACAGGAAAGGCCCAAGAAGTATCCTACGACCAAATTGACAAAGCCCCAGAAGAGAGGGAAAGGGGAATTACAATTGCAACAGCTCACGTAGAGTACGAGAGCGACAAGTACCACTACGCCCACGTAGACTGCCCTGGTCACGCAGACTACATCAAGAACATGATCACCGGTGCGGCCCAGATGGACGGAGCGATTCTGGTTGTTTCTGCAGCAGACGGTCCGATGCCCCAGACGAGGGAGCACGTACTCCTTGCAAGGCAAGTTAACGTACCAGCGATAGTAGTATTCCTCAACAAAGTAGACATGGTAGACGATGAAGAGCTACTTGAGCTAGTAGAACTAGAAGTTAGGGAACTCCTTAATGAGTATGGCTACCCAGGAGACGAAGTACCAGTAATCAGAGGATCAGCTTTAAAGGCTTTAGAGTGTCAGGATCCGAACTGTGAGTGGTGCCAGCCGATATACGAGCTAGTAAACGCGTTAGATGAGTACGTACCTGAGCCGGTAAGGGAAGTAGACAAACCATTCCTCATGCCGATAGAAGACGTATTTACAATCTCTGGACGTGGAACAGTAGTAACAGGAAGAGTAGAGAGGGGAACATTAAAAGTAGGAGAAGAAGTAGAGATAGTAGGCCTTAGGGAAGAGCCGCTAAAGACGGTAGCGACAGGGATAGAAATGTTTAGGAAAGTCCTTGATGAGGCGCTACCTGGAGACAACATAGGAGTGCTGTTAAGGGGAGTAGCGAAGGACGAAGTAGAGAGAGGGATGGTAGTAGCTAAGCCTGGAAGCATCAAGCCACATAAGAGATTTAAGGCAGAGGTATACATTCTTTCAAAGGAAGAGGGAGGAAGGCACACTCCATTCTTCAACGGATACCAGCCCCAGTTCTACTTCAGGACGACGGACGTGACAGGAAAGGTTAAGCTCCCCGAGGGAGTAGAGATGGTAATGCCTGGAGACAACGTGACGTTTGAAGTAGAGCTTTTAAAGCCGGTAGCTATAGAGGAAGGATTAAGGTTTGCTATCCGTGAGGGTGGAAGGACAGTAGGTGCTGGTGTTGTTACTGAAATTCTTGACTAATTA
>NZ_RBIE01000008.1:0-1750 GCF_003633715.1 Thermovibrio guaymasensis | reverse complement strand
GCGGGAACCTGCCCGCCCCTTCTCCATAAAAGGAGGTGATCCAGCCGCAGGTTCTCCTACGGCTACCTTGTTACGACTTCACCCCAGTCACCAGCCCTACCTTCGGCCCCTGCCTCCCCCTTGCGGGGGTTAGCTCGGGGACTTCTGGTAGAGCCAGCTTCCGGGGTGTGACGGGCGGTGAGTACAAGGCCCGGGAACGTATTCACGGCCGTGTAGCTGACCGGCCGTTACTAGCGATTCCAGCTTCATGCAGGCGAGTTGCAGCCTGCAATCCGAACTGGGACCGGGTTTCTGAGATTTGCTCCGCCTCGCGGCTTCGCAATCCCTCTGTCCCGGCCATTGTAGCACGTGTGTAGCCCAGGGCGTAAGGGGCATACTGACCTGACGTCATCCCCCCCTTCCTCCGGCTTATCGCCGGCAGTCTCCCTAGTGTGCCCGGCTTTACCCGCTGGCAACTAGGGACAGGGGTTGCGCTCGTTGCGGGACTTAACCCAACACCTCACGGCACGAGCTGACGACGGCCATGTACCACCTGTGCCGGGTGGGCCCCCCGAAGGGGGCCGCGACCCTGCCTTTCGGCAGGGCTACCCCCGGCATGTCAAGCCCTGGTAAGGTTCTTCGCGTAGCATTGAATTAAACCACATGCTCCACCGCTTGTGCGGGCCCCCGTCTATTCCTTTGAGTTTCAGCCTTGCGGCCGTACTCCCCAGGCGGGGTGCTTAACGGGTTACCTTCGGCACTGCACCCTATCGGGCACAACGCCCAGCACCCATCGTTTACAGCGTGGACTACCCGGGTATCTAATCCGGTTCGCTCCCCACGCTTTCGCGCCTCAGCGTCGGTACCGTCCTCGCTGGCCGCCTTCGCCACCGGTGTTCCTCCCGATATCTACGCATTTCACCGCTACACCGGGAATTCCGCCAGCGTCTTCCGGACCCTAGGCCAGCAGTATCAGAGGCAATTCCCCGGTTGAGCCGGGGGCTTTCACCTCTGACTTACTGGCCCGCCTACGCGCACTTTACGCCCAGTAATTTCGCGCAACGCTCGGGACCTACGTATTACCGCGGCTGCTGGCACGTAGTTAGCCGTCCCTTCCTCTCCGGGTACCGTCACGGGTAGAGGCTATTAACCCCTACCCGCATCGTCCCCGGCGACAGGAGTTTACACCCCGAAGGGCTTCTTCCTCCACTCGGCGTCGCTGGGTCAGGCTTGCGCCCATTGCCCAAGATTCCCCACTGCTGCCTCCCGTAGGAGTCCGGGCCGTGTCTCAGTCCCGGTGTGGCCGGCCACCCTCTCAGGCCGGCTACCCGTCGTAGGCTTGGTGAGCCGTTACCTCACCAACTACCTGATGGGACGCGAGCCCATCCCGAGGCGGCAGCTTGCAAAGCAGAGGCCACCCTTTTCACACAGCCCATGCGGGCCGTGCGCTTATGGGGTATTAGCCCGGGTTTCCCCGGGTTATCCCCCTCCTCGGGGTAGGTTGCTCACGCGTTACTCACCCGTTCGCCGGTCGCCGGCACGGGCTCCCGAAGGAGCCCGCCCGCTGCCCCACGACTTGCATGTGTTAGGCACGCCGACAGCGTTCGCGCTGAGCCAGGATCAAACTCTCCAGCGAAAATATCGCTAAAAAGCTATCTGGCTCTATCTCGCAAGGCTTTCACTGAAAACCTGCGGAACACCTCAATTGAAAGCCTAAGTAGGCTTGCTCTCTCTCCGCAGGTGCGTGTCCCTTATTCTCCTGTCAAAGACC
>NZ_RBIE01000007.1 GCF_003633715.1 Thermovibrio guaymasensis | reverse complement strand
TGCTAATTAAGGTTCAAAAGTGGGGAAACAGCTTAGCCGTCAGAATTCCTTCTGCTTTTGCTAAAGAGCTAGGACTCGCTCCAAACTCGAAGGTTGAAATGAAATTTGAGAACGGCAAATTGGTAATTGAGCCCAAAAGACAAACACTAGAAGAACTCCTTTCACAGATAACACCTCAAAATCTTCATAAAGAAGTAGACTGGGGAGATAAAGTTGGAAAAGAGGAGTGGTAGATACGTCCCCGATAGAGGAGACCTCCTATGGCTCCATTTCTCTCTTCAAGCAGGACACGAACAGGCAGGTAGGAGACCAGCTATTTGCCTATCTCCTAAGGCCTACAATGAAAAAACCGGTCTAGGCCTGTTTTGTCCCGTAACTTCCAAACAAAAGGGCTATCCTTTTGAAGTTCCCTTACCTCCTGATTGTCCTCTTGAGGGGGTTATTCTCTCTGACCAGGTTCGCAGTTTAGACTGGAGAACCAGAAAAGCTTCGTTTATAACAGTAACTCCTGAAGAAGTCCTAAAGGAAGTTCTAGATAAGATAGAACTACTTTTGTTTGGTTAAACCGTTGTTCGGGAGATTAAATGCCCCGCTTAGAAAAAAGGGAAGAAATCCTTGAAAAACTAGGAGAGTTAAAACCTCTACTAAAGCAGGAGTACGGAGTAGTTAAGCTCGGACTCTTTGGCTCCGTTGCCTGGGGAGACAACACAGAAGACAGTGACGTTGATATCCTGATAGAGGTCCAAAGGCCTAAGTTCACTCTGTTTGACTTCGTAGGACTTAAACAGTTTCTTGAGGAAAAGTTAAACTGCAAAGTAGACCTTGTAATGGAAAGAGCTATTAAACCAAGACTAAGAAAGAGTATTTTTTCTGAGGTTATTTATGTTTAAAAGGAGCAGTTAATGGGAACCACTGGAAAACAATCCTATAAAACTGCTAAAAGTCTATCGGAGATAGTAAACCTCCTTCTAAAGCATAAAGAGAAACTTCGTAAGGAGTACGGCGTCAAGCATCTAAAAATTTTTGGCTCTTACGCCCGAAATGAACAGAAGGAAGACAGCGACCTGGACATCCTTGTTTCATTAAGCGGAAAAATTGACCTACTGGGATTTGTAGACCTGAAATTCTACCTTGAGGAAATTACAGGACTGCCTGTTGACCTCGTATCAGATAAAGGAATGAGTCCTTTCTTAAAACCGTATATAGAGAAACACATAGTAGAGGTCTTCTAGTGAAACCGGCACACCCTAAGGTTTTCCTAAAACACATTCTTCAAGAGTGCGAATTCTTAATCAGCAACGCTTCAAACTTGAGTAAAGAAGCCTTTATAAACGACCCGATTCTCCAAAGAGCTTTCGTTAGAAGTTTAGAGATAATAGGGGAAGCTGTTAAAAATCTCCCAAAGGAATTTAGAAATAACTACCCACAAGTCCCCTGGAAAAAGATTGCGGGAATGAGAGACGTACTTATCCACGAATATTTCGGAGTTGATTACGAACTGGTGTGGGATGTAGTTAACAATTCAATCCCCGCTTTAAAAGAAGAGATTACAAATATTTTGGAGAACTTAGAGGAAGATAATGACCTACGCCTACCTTAGAGTCTCCACAGACAGACAAGAACTTGAGAACCAGAAGTTTGAAGTCCTCAAGTACGCCAACGATAACAAGCTGGGAAACGTAGAGTTCGTTGAGGAGACCGTATCAGGCCGTAAGAGTTGGAAGGAAAGAAAAATAGGGAAGCTGATTGAGGAGCTCCAGCAAGGGGACATTCTCATTATCACCGAGCTCTCCCGTCTAGGTAGGTCTATGCTGGAGATTATGGAGCTCCTGTCCATACTCCTTCGCAAAGGGGTAGAGCTCCACGTCGTTAAAAACAGGCAGGTCTTAAAAGACGACCTCCAGAGCAAAGTTTTCGCCATGGCCTTCTCCATAGCTGCTGAAATAGAAAGGGAGTTAATCAGCCAAAGAACGAAGGAGGCCCTCAAAAGGAGAAAGGCAGAGGGTAAACCTTTAGGTAGACCCAAAGGGAGCTTCTCGTCGCCTCTGGATAAACACTGGGAGCAGATTAGAGAACTCCGACAAAAAGGGGTGTCTATTTCCTCAATAGCTAAAATTCTGGAAGTGCCCTATTCAACTCTATGGAGCTACCTGAAAAGGCGGGGAGAAAGGCTGAAAAGCTAAGGCTTCCTCATCTTATCCTTTTCCCCGGTTCCACTCCTTTAGAAGGGCTTAACTTGGCGAGGTAAATACCGTCCCTAATCAAGTCCATCGTAAACCGTCTCCTCTAACTCCCTTATTTCCTGAAGATTTCTCTTGTCTTTAGAGAGCTCCTTTGCAGGTTAACCCACCCTAGTAACTAATCAATGAAACCACAGATTTGTTGTTTTCTAACAAAGCTTTTCGCGCTCCAACCGGTTTACTTTCCCTTTTTACTGCTATTTTACCCTTCATCCCGATTTAGAGACATTGAAGCGAGGATTTACCTGCAACTTCCCTTATCTTCTGCTCTCTTCCCACATCGGAATCTCTCAAAAGCAAAGAAAGAGAGCATATCTACGGAAAGATTCCGATTTTGCATAGAATCAAGAATACTTCCCCCATAATCCCCAAAACTTCTAAAGAACCTCCTCAAATTAGCCCGTCAAGGGTTCTCTTCTCAAAACTGCCCAGTTCAGAATAGCAGTAATACAGAAGGTTAATACTTAATTCAGTTTTTATTTAAACCAAGCTTTTATATCAAGCTAACCTCTAGCGTTCCCATCTCAGCTTTTAAAAACTTAAAATATTTAAAATTAGACACGTGGGACGGCTTTCTTAAGCAGGGAGAGAAAAGAAAGAAATGTTAGTACTTAGCATTTTCGGATACATCGTTTTGGGATTTCTAGCTGTCATTAATCTTTACAGTTCAATCTCGATATTGAAGAGTAAGGAAGATGGTTAGACGGTTCATTATCCTGTTAGAAACCAAGGCTTAAATAATTATTAAGGCCATCCCGAAAATCCTACAACTTAAACAGAAACACAATTTTTCCCACTTAAAGCTTAGTAGTTAAGTATAATTTTTTAATCAAAATTAAACTTCAAATGTGAGGAAGAAAAAAATGGCCAGAGGCAGAAGAACAGGCAAGAGAACAAACAAAACAGTTAGGCTCTCCATTCCCAAAAGGCTTTACTACATCCTCCAGGGAATAGCCGGAAACAACGAGCAGAAGCTAAACAGGCTGATAAGAATCATCATAGAGGAGAAACTGGAGAGTTCCACAGTCGCCGAGATTGCCTCTATGCTGGAGTCTAAGAACAGAGCTAAAGAGGAAGAAGAGCAGGCTACAGAGCAAGAGTAAGCTCACTTCCCCTTTTGAAACTTATTAGATAAACCGAGAGCTCCTCCCGAGCTCCCAGTTACTCCACCCAGAAGTCATCAACTGCATGTTTGAAAATTGCTATCTTTTTAATCGGGTTCTGGGGAACTTTTAAAACAAATCTCAACTTCTTATACCCTTCGTACTTCTGCATAACCCCAGTAATCTCCCTTCCGTCCTTTAAAGCAAGAGTTAAGAGGAGTTCCTTCTCTCCGCTCCTTTTAAACTCTTCCTTGATATAGCTCACCAGTTCCCTCGCATCTTCCCTCCAATTACCAGCCCTGTGAGAACCAACAGGTTCTCCTTCCTTAATCAGCTCTTCAGGGTAAAGGTTAAAAAATGTGTAAGCCGAAAGGGAGAGTTTGTACCTGAACTGGTAACAGTGAAACTTGCGAAAGGAACCGTCAGGCATTCTAACTCTCTCAACCCGATGAAGAAGAAACTGATAAGGATAAGCTCTAACCAAAATCCACTTTTCAGGAGGAGCTCCATAAGGGTAGATGTAAATGGTCTTACCTTCAAACCTATCCAAAAAAGAGGACCGAGGGAGCTCCGGCAAAACCTCCTTATAGAACCTGACAGCTTCTTTAGCCCTAAAGTTAAAACTAGCAAGATCCTGAAAGGAGAAAACCTCCCCAGAAACAACAACTTTCTTCTTCTCCTCGGAAAACCTTGCAACCCAAGCACCCTTAACAACACGACCAGAAAGAAGAGACAGATCAAAAGATAAACACCTATCAGCAAAAGCCTTCAAAACAACTCCATCTACAGAAACTCCCATATTACCCCCAAAACAAGTATTGTCATAACTAACTACTTCTAACTCTCTTTCTATTTCTCCCTTCCAACCACCACCTATAACTCTCTCTAAGAGAGAGTTAATATATTGGCTAAAATATTCATCCTTGTATCCAGAATCTTTAAACCCATGACTTATAAGAGCTAGCTCAAGTTCAAGGCTTACTACTTTCCTGAGAGGCTCTTTAACTGCTCGGGAAAGAGTAAATACCTTTTTAGGTCTTCCCCGGCCGTGACGAATGAAACCACAGAGAACAATGCCCTTTTCAACAAGGTCATCCATTATAAGGTCGCAGAGCCATTTCTGGTTATAAAAGACACTCTTCAGGAGCTCCTGTCTACTCACACTTCCTTTGACCTGGAGTTCTGCAATAACCTTTCCTTCCCACTCTTCCTTCACTTTACCGGCCCAACGGAGGCTACCCGGTAAGTTAAACTCAAAATCACAGACGTACCTCCAGCCCTTCTCTACATCTTTTCTCTTTTCCTCACCAAGAAGCTCCACTAGGAACTCAGTCACCTCATCTTTTGGAAGCTCCAAATACTTGGCCCAGCCTACAGCAGGCTGAATGACATAGGTATACCGGCGAGAGGAATGCTTTTGGGCAAGAGAGGAAACAGCCCGCTTCCAAAGATCAAAATTATCAAGGGGCTCTTTTTTAAGCTTTCTCCTAAAGCCGGGAGCTTTAATAATCCTACATTCCTTTCTAGGTTTCCTCTGAGGAGCCTTTATTCCCCAGAATCCTTCAGTTAGGTTCTTACCCTTAAAAGTCCAGAGATTAAGCTTCCTCTGGAGCTTTTTGACTTTGCGGTAGAGGCCATAGAAGGAAAGCTCTCCTTCCACATCTTCCACTAACTCATACCTGTACAGATGGTAGTCCTCGTAGAAAACAGGATGGTTAAGCCTTCCCACAAAGGAAGGGTCAGGTCTGAGACCCCTCCTTTCAAAGAAGGCGTAGATAATAGCAAGGAGTTCTTTCGCTCTTTTAAGGTCCTTCGTTCCATCAAGCTTCAGATAAGCCCTAAAACGGCCTGATTTGGTTTTAAACACTCTGTAGCCTGCATAAAGGCTTAAGAACTCCTGAAGCTCTCTCCAAGCCGGTAGAACACTTCTAAACGGGCTGTCTATATCCATCACGAGAAGGTTGAAAGTATAGATAGCTTCATCTTTTAAAAGGTCATACCTGACTGCAAGGTTAACGGTTGCTTCGGGGTCAAAGTAAGCAATCCTTCTATACTCAGCCCAGAATTCTTTAGGAACGTAAACAGGGTTTGGAGAAACCAAAGGCCATAGATTTCGAGCTTTCAGGTCTGAGAGCATAAGCTCAAAGCTTTCTGAAGTCCTAAACGGGTAAACCCCTACTATCTCATCCAATACAGGGTCATAGGCCTGAAGAAGGTAAACGAACTGCCTGTTGTAGTCATTGGACAGGTGGGGAATCAACCAAATTGGGGGTCGGTTCCTGAGCTTTCTCCTCTCCTCTAAGGAGAGAGGGAGTGCCTGTCTTACCTGCACCTGTGCCATCCTTCCCTCCTCTCAAGGGGAAGGACGGCACCCACCATGATAAAACCTTTGAGCTTGACTTCTTTCGCGTTCCCGACTATTATTTTGTTAGCTAGTGATGCCACCAATCGCATGGCTAAGTTTCCTAGTGGGGTGGGTGCCGTCCACCCCTACTTTTTAAGGTTCACTCTTATTATAAGCCACAAATTCATTCCTAGATAGAAAATCAGCTTAAATCACTTTCAACTCCTTAAGAATACTCCTGATAAAGCTTGAGGCACTTAAGCCTTTTTCATTTGCGAGCTCAAGTATTCTCTCCTTCTCCTCTTTAGAAAAGTAAACAGCTATATAGGTTTCGCTTCTTTTTCTTGAGCTCCTGTTCTTCTTCAGGTCAGCCTTTTCGACAAATTTTTTGGCCTCTTCTTTAGGGTCCAGCTTCTTGAACATCTCTCCTCCACAGTAATCTAAAATCAGCCATAGCATAACACATTACTTTAGTGCTATATAATGCTAAATACTTTATAACAAAGCATTTAATTCTGAAACGAGATTTTTAACTTCTCTGCAAGCCTTCCCGCTGGGATTGTATTCACAAACGCTGAGACCTTCAGAGTAAGCACGGCGGTAGTCTGCCCGCCTGTAAAGTTTTGTTTTAATCAGGTTAAAACTCTCCTCACTCTCTATAAACCGTTCAAGCTCCCTATTCTCTCTGGAGCTCCGAGGGTCTGCATTGTTTATAAGAACGTAAACCCTCAGATTGGGATTAATTTTCAAAGCCTCCCTAACTATCTCTACAAATTTGAGCAGGCCGAAAACCTCTATTTGACTGGGAGCAACAGGGGTAATAACAAGATCGGAAACCAAGAGAGCGTACCTGTTTAGGTCGTTGTCGTAGCCGCCGCTGTCTATTATCAAATCTTGTCCGTCCAGCTCCCTTAAAACCTTTTCAAGCTCATCAACGGTTTCAGGAGTATAAACGGAGAGCTCTTTACAATGCTCTCCTCTTCGCAAAACAGAAAACAAATAGCAGGAGTGCTGGGAATCCAAATCAATTACGGGGAGTCTCATTTCAACGGCAAGGTTAGTGGCCACCGTTGATTTTCCTACTCCCCCTTTCTGGTGAGCTAACGTAATAACCATGAACACCTCATTTTACTGTTAAATACAGTATAACACATTTAATAGCAAAGCCAAAACTTTTCAGGTTTACCTTAAGTCCCGAAGAAAAAAATTTTCGTTTAGAATGATGAATTAATCAGGATAAAATATTGACTGCATAACAACATGCTGGATTTAAAGGACAATTCAGACAATTTGGTTTATGCGGCTTGCATACAATACTTCCCAGATCTATCAGACAATATGCATAAAACCGAGGTTGGTCAGGTTCCATTAGTAGAGTTAAAGCATTGCGAAACTTTTTATTCCGACGGGAAGAGTCATTAATTGGAAAATTAAAAAATCTTCCAACAATCCTGACAGTATTGGCATCTAAAGGAGGGTCTAGACATTCACATATTGAACATCTAAAAATTGAAGCTATATAACTTCCCACACCAGGTATACGTAATAAGAGGGATCTTCTACATGGAATTTGTCCTTCAAAGGTTAATAATATATACTCAACCATTTCAATAAGCTGTTTCTTACGAATGTGCAAGCCTAGCTTATGCAATAAAAAATCAAGAAGGTTTTTATCTCCCTTTATAATGGTTTCAAAATCAGGAAAAGTTTTAAAAAATTCATCATATATACTCAAAACTTGTTTAGGACCGGTTCTCCGTAGAAAAAATTCCGCAAGAAGAACTTCATAGGGATCATTCGAAAACCTCCATGGATAGCTCCTCAAGTGTTGTTTTCCCCATTCCTGCAGTCTCTTTCTAAGATAAAAAAACTCAGCAATCACATTCTCAAAGCACACTCCAGAACTCTCCTAAGATAGAAGTTTTAAAATATGCTCAGCAATAGCTCGAGCTAAAAGAGGCGGCACGGCATTCCCTATCTGTTTATATTGCTGTGTTCTAGATATAGGAAAAATTTTCCCGTACTTTTTTAATATTCTTTTTTTTCTATTTTCATCACCACCTATAATATCTACATTTCCTAGAAAAACAAACTTATCCGGAAAACTTTGCAGTCTCGCAGCTTCTCTGGCTGTTATCGTCCTATCTATAGTAGGATGAATAAACATATATCCATCTTTATGGAGATGAGCCACGATAGTCCAAGATGGATAATCCTCTCGCATTCGCCTCATTTTATCATGAAATATATCCGATCTATAAGGCCTTAATTCCGGATCCTCGGGCAAATCTTTATACCACATCCCTTGTTTTAAATAAGCAAAAATCTTTTTATCTCTTTCTGAGACAAACCTAGCTCTATGATTAAAACATTTATCCTCGATTATCCCATTATTTAAAAGATAAGAGCGCATATAATTCTGATAATTATTCAATGGAGGACTGTCATAATCCATAACTTCTTCACCCTCCCCTCCTTCTATGTAAGGCAGGTCATAAATAGCATCTTTAACCGTCAAGAACTTTGACTTGCCTCTCTTAAAAAGCGAATCCTCTTCAGCAGGCAAATAGTGAGTAGGTTCAGGAAAAGATATTTTTATCCCTAAATTATTTCCTATAAAGAAAATCCTCTCCCTTAGTTGCGGAACCCCGAACGCTGCTGCATTTAAGACTTTAGCTTCAACCTCATACCCTATTTTTTTAAAATCCTCTTTTATTTGCTCAACTATTTCACCATTCATATATGACATCATTCCTTTAACATTTTCCATAACAAAAAATTTCGGCTGTAATTCAGAAACTAACCTGACAAAATGTTTATATAGAATATTTCTTGGATCATCAATGAATCTGTGACTTATATTTTTTATTTCTTTCCATTTTCCTATTTTTTTAGCCGCAAGTCCTTTTATTGCACTTCTTCCTATATTAGAAAACCCCTGACATGGAGGGCCACCAATAATAATATCAATTTCTTTTACACCAGTTAACTGCAAAATATCTTCTCCTTTTATATCTTTTATATCAGCAGAAATGGTCACAGAGTCAGGAAAATTAAACTTGTGAGTAAAACAGCTCCAATCATCTATATCAACTGCGGCAACCACTTTAAAATATTTACCATGTTCTCCTTCTCTACCCTGCGAACAGGCCATTTCAAACCCCAGTCCGAGCCCACCCGCTCCGGAAAACAGGTCTAGAACTCGAAACATGCAACCTCCATTCTTACAAATAGTCTGTTAACTTTGACTATTTGTAAGAATATCATCTTTAAGTATGAATGACAACTTTGAAAGATTTAGAGAACAGTTGGGAAAAAGGATAGCCAAACTAAGAAAAGAAAAGGGATTAACACAGGAAAAATTAGCCGAATTGTGCAATATAGACATCTCTTACATCGGCCAAATAGAAAGGGGCCTGAAAACCCCTTCTTTAAAGGTTTTGTTCAGAATTTCTAATGCACTTTCTTTAAAGCTGGAGGAATTGCTATCATGGGAAGAAAAAAAATAAAACTATCTATCGAAAATCTACCGATAGATTCTTCGGTGCTTCTAGGATATCTCTTCCTGAAAGAAGCAATTAAGGTTTTAAAATCCAGAAAGAAAAGACAAGATTTAAGGAAGAAATTATTCAAGCTTATAGAAAACATCGAATCTTCAAATAACTTCGGAACATTTTCTCAAGAAAAGAAAATCAGAGATTTAAAAAATGAACTTGAAGAAATTTTCTCTCAATATAAAACATCTTTTTTTACTACACTACTACTTATCAACACTTTATCAACAGATATTAAGAAACTAAGGAAACATCTTCTTGTACTAATTACAAGCCTCTATTTCTTAGAAATAAAAGAAATAATTCTTGAAGCAAAAAGAGAAAAATTATTTGAGAAATTAGTTCTAAAAAATCTAGGTATGGAAGATTACATTGAAGAAGAGACAAAAGAAGAAATTCATCCTGTAAAGAAACTTCAACTCCAATACGATTTAGTAGATGTTATAAGACCTTATGCTTCAAGAGTGGCTATAGCTATATTCTCCGAGCAACCTGAGGAAATTTATCGAAATCTGAGTGAACTAATAAAAGAAGACAGTCAAGAAAAATTCGAAGCTGAAATTAAGAAAACCTATGAACTTTTATCATCACAGTTCCAAAATATACTATTTGAATCCGTAAAACAATCAGACACATCTCTCTCTGGTGATAACTACGAGACCAGAATAGAAAACCTTCTTCTTGCTTGCGGAATAGACAGAGAAAAAATTCAAAGAAAAGTACATGAAGAAAAAAATGGACAAGAACATGACTTCCTAATATTTATCAATGACAAAAAGATTAGTATAGGCGCAAAAAGAACACAGAGAGAAAGATACAAACAATATAGGCCATCGAAAAATGTAGACTTAGCTATTGTTTTTACCTTGGGTATTGATTTAACCGAAGATAAAGTAAAAGTAATCACAGAGGATTATAACTCATACATTTTTGTTGCTGATGAAGTATACGAACAAAAGGAATTTTTAAAAAACAATGAAAAAGTTAAAAAAGTAAGTGAGTTTCCTGATTTTATAAAAAAATTTCTCTAATTGACCAAAATTTATACATTTTCATCTTACAGAAAGAGACAGGATTTTCTTTTTACCTCTCTTCTTCTAAGCTCATTAGTGGTGATAACCATAGCGTATTCAACAATATCACTAATAGTGCTCTACTATAGGCTCTTGGAGGAAATTTTGCTTTTACCTAATAAATCCTGCCTGTCAAACCTATTACAATGATTGTTAACTTAACAATACAATATCTTAGACAACCCTTCCCCAGTGTAAAGGAAAGAAAAGCAAACTTTGTGGCTGAACTTAAGGACGGCTCAATATTTCACCTAGAACTCTAGACTTACTCAGATAAAAAGATGCCCATCAGAATACTAAAGTACTACCTGCTCTTAATGCAGGCCTACCCTGATAAGGAAATCAATCAGATGGTTTTACACGTGGGCGAGGGAGCTCCCAGAATGGAAAACTCCATAAGGAGAAAACGGCTCACTTACAGCTACGAGCTCAGGGACATAAAGGAACTTTCCTGCAAGGAGCTGATGGAAAGCCCGCAGATTGAAGACAAAATCCTCGCAGTCCTGTGCAGCGTTGAAGACCCAGAAACTTACTTTAACCGCCTAATAGAGGAACTCCTTAAGCTTCCGGAGAAAGAGAGAGCTGATTACATACGAAAGCTCCTTACAGCGCTCCAGTACAGACCTAAATTAAAATTGGTACTTAAACGGTTATTAGAGGAGAGAAGGATGCCCATAACCATAACTGAAGAGATGATGAAGCAGGACCCGTTTTTTCAGGAAGGCCTTGAGAGAGGAGTTAAAAAAGGATTTGAAAAAGGCAAACTGGAAGCCAAGAAAGAGGACATTATCAACCTTCACAGAGAACTCCAGCTTTCACCAGAGAAAATAGCTAAAGTCCTAAAGGTTCCCGTAGAGTTCGTTGAAGAAGTCCTCAAGACAACTAACAAATAAGCCGTACATTAACACCAAGCAGCAAACAGGATATTACAGTACTCTACAGCTTAAAAGTGGGTCTGAAGTAAACCTTCTTCTTCCTAGGAACCTCAATTACTTCTCCCGTGCGGGGATTTCTGATTTTCCTCTCCTTCTGCTCCTTTAGGTCAAAGACTCCAAACCCTTGAATTGACACCCTTTCTCCCTTTTTAAGAGCCTCCGTTATTTCTTTAAACAAAAACTTCACAACGGCTTCAGCGTCTTTCTTTTTAATCCCGAACTCCTCAGCAACTTTATCTATCAAGTCCTTGCGGGTCAAGGGATTAACCTACCTTTTCGTCTTCTGTTCGTTTCTTAAAGTTCAAAAGAGTTATTCCAACCACTTCTTCCGTATTCAGGTCTATACGCAGAATAGTCCCGTCCCCGATATCTATTCCTTCGGCTTTTCGGGGTTTTCCGAATGAAACATAAAGAACATCGGCCTCTTTATCGTAGTGTATTACAGATTCTGTTTTAGTCGGAATTTTTACCGTTGCCATAATACTTTCCTCCACTTAGCGTATCTTCTTGTAAAGTATGAAGTTATAAGAAAGCCGTCATTAGAACTCTCCTTGTAAACTACAACAAGATATTTATTTTCAGACACAGGCGTCTTTTCGTACTTTTTAACAGCAAATAAAGCCCCGTAATCTCCTTCTAAAACTAAATCCGAAGTTTCTATAGTCTCAACTATCAAGTTCTCACAGCCTTTCATCTCAGGGTGTCCCGTATACACGTGATTAAGTCTCTCCTCAGTTATGCGAATTAAAATCCCGTTAACAGATTTTGCTACAAGCACATCAGCCTCCTGCGTAGTAAGCACTCATCTCAATCCTTGAATGCCCTATCTCATACTCTATCTTCTGGAGGGCTTCATCTTCCGAATACCCTTGAGATTTAAGCTCCTGAAGTCTATTCTTAACGTAATTGACCCTAAAGGCGTGGGAGCCCGTGTAAACTTCGCCGGCCTTAACGACCGCTCTCTTCAGGTCGGAGTAGTAGCTCTTCCTAACGGAATTCCAGTCCTTCTCCCTTAAAAGCTCCTTCAGCCTCCCGTGGAACTCCCTAATCCTCTCAAACTCCTCGGGCCTGTCTGAATAGTCTATCTCTCTGGTCCTCCCGCCCTTGCTCTTTTTTATAACGACCTTCTTCTCAAGGGGAAGAAGCTCCATCTTCTTAACGTCCCCCACCCTTGCTCCGGTTAGGAGCTGGAGCTCCGCTATAACCCTGTGAACCTCTTCTTTGAGGTTAGAGATAACTCTCTCAGGGTGGGCAAAGGCCAGAGCTCTCCCAGACTGCCTGCCTTCAGAGTAAATCTCCTGGTAGCTCCTCCCTATCTCCTCGGAAATGTCGGGTCTTCCCACTACCTCAAAAAACTTTCTCAAGGCAGAGGCGTTCACCTTAAGAGTTTTCTGGGAACAGTAGCCGGCCTTGGAGAGGAGAAACTCCCTAACCACTTCAGGAATCACTTTATCCAGCCTGTTAACTCCCCTCTCCCTTGCCCAGTTAACAAACTGCTTGACTATTCCCATGTAGCGGTTAAAGGTTGAGTAAGAGTGAATCAAAGGAGACCTACCGCCGAACTTTCTGTAGACCTCCCTCTTTGAAATCCCTATCCCTTGCTTCAAAACCCCGGCGGCGTACTTTAAGGCGTAGGTAAGTCCCGAATTTTTCTTAATTCCCTTTAAACTTTTCATAAGCCCACCAGAACTCCTGTACGTTCTCTCTGCCGACAATCTCTATACTCTCCACCTCCTTCTTGTTTATGAGAACCAGCTTCTCAAAGCTCCTTGAGCCAATTCCTTCCCTAACCAAAAGAAGCAGGCAGAGGTTGTCGTAGGCAAGGAGCTCCCCCTGAATTTCGCACCTTCCTTGAGAACACCTGCCGTAGCGGACTAAAACTTTTTTCCCTAAACAGGCTTTAAGAAACCTCTCATAGACCTTCATCCTTAACGCTCCTTTTAGCTTCCTTTAAGAACTGCCCCAAACGCTTACCCGTAACTTTTCTAAAGATTTCCCTCAGCTCCCTATTTGAGTCAAAAAGCCTCATGAGAGCTGACTTCTGTGCCCTCAAACTCCGGAGCTCTGCTATAACTTTTCCGTAAGCCTCATCCTTACCCTTTCTGTACCCTTCCTCGTAAGCCCTGCTGATTAGTGAGTCAAGATTCTCAGCCTCCTTTCTGAGCTCCCTAACTTTACGAACAAGGGCATCCCTTTCTCTCCTCAGCCGGCTCACAGAAGCCCCGACATCAATCTCCTCACTCTTGAACCTCTCAATTCTCTCCCGAAGCTCCTTAATCTCCCGGTATAACCTCTCAACCTCCGACTGGAGTTCTAACTTTCGCCTTTCTAACCCCTCAAACCGGGAAAGATCCTCAAGTTTCAGGTAAACATAAAGGGAAACTACCAGAACTCCTAGAAAAAACCCTGAAACCGCGAAAGGGAGAATATAGCGGAGAACAGCAGCGTAATCCCGGCTTTTAAACCACAAAAGGGCATCTAAGACGCTACTTCCGTGCTTAACGGCGTAGAAAACCCAAAACCCGTAGAAAAGGAGCAATCCAAGTAGAAAACCCTAGAAAAGCCGCGAAAACAGCCCTTTCCAGAAAGAAGACAAGAAAACCCCTAAAAAGTTTAGGTCTAAAAAAGTCCTGTTAGGGCCGGACTGCCGCCCTGGTCCGTTCACTCGCAGGCATATAAACCTGCCTGTCGGGCCTGTAAGCCCGCTGGTGGAACAGACCCAAAGCCCCAGCAGCCGCTTACGGCGGCCAGTCGGGCGGAACGCACCGCCATACACACAGACACAAACGCCGGAACCCTAACCATAAAAGTAATTCTTGCTTTTCTTTTCCGCAAGGAAAAATTACTGAAACCATCGTTTCAATATCAAAACTTTTTATTAAACCGGATAAAAGACAACTAGTTTTATTTAACTCTTACAGAGCTATCTTATCTCCTAATCTCGTAATGTTCATCCCACACGAGCTTTGGAGTTTCCGAAATCTCAAAAAATTGAGATATCCTCTTAATAAGCTCTTTATCTTCCAATAATTTTCTTGACGAAAGTATTAAAAAACATCCTTTCTTCCTATCATATACTACCCTACCTCTTGGCAGGTCGTCATACTCGAGGAGTTTGAATTCAGGATGACGCGACACAAACTTTCCCCAGTAACTAAAGTGATCAAAAGTTGGCTGAATAGTATTTCCGTAGATTTCTCCACTTTCAAGAGATTCTTTATAACCGTCAATATTTTTACCATCTATCACCCAGAAAACCCCTATCTTTGCCACTACTTTCCCCCTTCTTTATCCAACAAAAAGTTCAAACGCAAATTCAATTTTATCTCTTCTCCTTAGAGAGAAGTCTAATTTCTAAATTAGAATACTTGCTTTACCTACAGAGAAAGATAAAGCAGAAAAAAGATAAAATATGACTTACAAGTCACAAAGGTTCAGGAAGTTGAAGTAACTCGTGAAATACACACTATAAATACCAATCTCAAGAAGCAGAAATGGAACTAGTTACGAAAGTAAAAAAGCTTAGTTTTTTTAACAAAAATTAGGAGCCACTATGGCTGAATCTAAAAAGTTCCAAATCTCAATAGAGATTCTGAACTTCCTTCTTCAGAAGAAGGATTATATTTCCACAACCGAGATCCAAAAACACTTAGTTTCTACAGGACTACTTAAAAGCGATTCTGCTAAAAGCAGTGATCGAAGAAAGCTAAATAGAACTTTAAACTTTCTTGAAAGTATTGGCTATATAGAGTCTAAAGATACAGAAGCTAAAGGAAGAACTCCTCAAAAATGGAGAATAAATAAGAAAGCTCTCCCATACCTAGCCTCAATTTCTGATAAAGAGTTAATATCCCTTCTCACTCTTAGCGCTTTCATTCCGAATAATTACAAAAATCTATCCATTTTCTCTCCTTTCTTTGATCTAGTCTTCAGGCTAAGCGACAGGCTCTCTTTTCAAGAGAGAGAAATTATAAGCAATTCCTTCATTAATGAATCTCAATTTCTCGAAAAATTTCTAGAATTCAAAGAAGAAGTACTCAACGAAATTCATAATGCCATTATAGACAAAGTAGCATTAAGAATCAGATATAAAAACTCTACCGAAGTTTTTAAAATTTATCCAATTAAAATATTCGTTTACAACGGCATTATTTATGTAGGAGCCGTTAAAAACAAAGTTTATAGAACCTTCCTCCTAGCCGGAATAAATATCTTAGAAAAACTAAAAGAAAAAACTCCCGAGTTCTTCTTTAAAAAATACAAAAACATAACTTTCGATATAGAAAGAGAAAAACCATTCCTATTTGGAATAAAAGTTGCAAAAAAACCTTCCCTTGAATACTTCCAAGCTCCACAAATTTTTACTACTCAATTTTTCTTTTCCAGAGAGAAAGACAACTACCTAATCTATCTTGTCGGATATACAGGTTCGAGATTTACTAGCAGATTCTTAGTTGAAGAAGTGATAGACATTATTCCACCAACAGAAAATATAATACTTAAAGCCAAAGAGCTAGACCTAAAAAAAAGATTTCCAACGTTAACTTTCTCTCTAAAAGAGAATGAAAAGAGATTCTTCCTTTTTAAGGAAGAACTTGAAGAGTTTATTGCTCAAAGACTAGAACTTCTTCAAAAACTAAATTACTCCTCACTGAAATAAGGAACTTTCCGCTTCAATAAAGACATCTTCTCTACAGACGTATGTTTGGAACATTCCAACTCTACCCTTACCATTCGTAAGAAAAACAAACCTACTACCAGTTCCTTCTCCGCATCTACTATTAATGCTAACTGGTAAAACCGTGCCCTAATCCTGAAAAAGGAGAGTTCGCACAATACTTAACTTATAAAGTATTTAAAAACCCACTAATATAAGACATACTTTGTCTAAAAAAATTTCTATCATATTTAGGGCAGTTCGAAATTAAATTGGAGGAAATATGGTTATTGGAACCAAAACCTTTCTCTCAGGAAAAAGAAAGATCTGGATGAAATTTGTTTCCAACAAAGGAGTAGAAGAAAGAACATTCAATGTATCCTTCATAGGAATACAAAACAGAGAATTCTTCTACGAAGTAGACAACAGTTTCCCCAAAGAAATGATCAAATTAATATTCGGCCACAAGGCTTCAATAAAACGAGCATAAATAAGTAAACCCCACTATCTTAAAGCTAAGATGAGAAAATCAGACTTGGAGAAAAAAGTTTTTACAGTAGCATCTAATATTTTTGAAAGGTCTAAAAAGGAGTACGAGAAAATAAAAAGTTTTCTCAACTCAGGTTTTATTAATGATTACGAATTTGAATGTGAAATCGTTTTTTTCAAAGACACAGAAGATATAATCAGCTACAGCACACCTATGTGCTGGTATTTTGATGAAAGCAGAAGATTTGAGGAAAAATTAGACTTCGACGAATTTTATGAATCTCTCCTTATCTGGGTTAAAGCAGAATTAGGAATCGAATACAGATCTAATATCCCCAACCTTAAATACGCAATTTACAGGCTAAAGTCCTATTATCAACTTGTATATGAGGACTTCAAAAATTTGAAAGATCTC
This sequence comes from Thermovibrio guaymasensis, assembly GCF_003633715.1. Lineage (NCBI taxonomy): Bacteria > Pseudomonadati > Aquificota > Aquificia > Desulfurobacteriales > Desulfurobacteriaceae > Thermovibrio > Thermovibrio guaymasensis. The sequence goes on along the minus strand of NZ_RBIE01000007.1, from coordinate 5,353 downwards.
GAAACCTATTTACCATTTTTAGAGGCCAAAGTCTTAATATTAAGGAATAAATTAACAAAAAGCCTTTTAAAGAAAAGGCTTAACAACGAAAAAGAATTCATGAGTTTCAACTTATACCTCGAAGTATGCGCCATTTCAGAAAATGGAGAAAAAGAATTTATTCTTTATCCTCTAGATCTAAAGTTTTTAAGAGGGATATATTTAGATTTCCTGAGAGGGAATAGCAAAAAGCTCAAACACCTTATTTATAAATACATAAGATCCCGAAGATCTAAGTTAGTAAATAACCTTCATAATCTAATTAAAAATTGCAAACGGGAAAGACAAAGTAACATAAAAATTGAAATTACAATATGTTCTTTGATATTGGAGCAAGAGTATTTTATATACTTGTAAAGATATCAACTAAAGCCTAGGAGGAAACAATCATGGCTACAAAAGAATTCGAGATATTAATGAATTACCTAGGATGGGGAGACCCCAATGCCGTTCTATGGACAGTTGGGGTTGAGGAAGCGGGAATGTGGTGTTCTGACGAAAAAAGAGAAGATCTATCTCAAATAAGAAAAAGAATAAGAGAATTTAATAGCCCCATTATTCCTATGGAAGAAGTAGAAGAAGAACCTAAATTCCCTATAGCCCATCCCATAGCAAAAATTGCATGTGGCATAAGTAAGTCCTGCAAGAACTGGAAAGAAGAATGGAGAAAATATAGAAAAAGCAAACTATGGAGAAAAGGTAGCAAAATCTGCAACATTAATCTATATCCTCTAGGTAAAAAGTCCCTTAAATCATCCTTTCCCAACTGTTACAAAGAAATTTTTGGAATAGATTGGAAGGATTATGACATAGCTGTCAAAGAGCAGAGATTTAAAAAAATCTTTAACTTCTTTAGAGAAAAACAACCTCAAGCAGTAATATGCTATGGAAAATCTCACTGGAATGACTTCATAGAAGTCTTTCAGCTACAAAACAAAAAAGCAGAAGAACACTCAGATAAGTTAACTATACTTTATCCTGAAGAGAAAATAATACTTACAAGACACTTCAGTAATGGATTTAGAAACGACATTTGCCAATTCATAATCGAAAAACTAAAAGAATGGAAGGTAAATCTCCCTTAATCGGGGAGTGTCCATAGAACTGTGTAAATTCTATCATGCCTCCAATCTTTCTTCATGTTTGGAATTTTTACACTTGGGTGATACTCCTCCGACACTCCCTCCTCAAAAGATCCACTGTAATTTAGCAGTTATAGGAAAATGATCACTAATATGTTTTTTATAACATTCCCTAAATGTCCCCATTTGCTCTACTTCTTGGTATGAATTTATTTCTTTACAGACTTGTCCGAAGGAATGAACTTTATCTGTGGGACATTGGCAAACTAAACTGTATATAACTTCTCCTGAGGATCCAACCCAATAAGGAACAAGAAAGTTATCATACCGCTTACCACCAATTGTAGTAATATCTTGGATTACTGGCCGATACAGTTTCATTATTGGGATATTTAGGATATCAGGATCTAAGTTAAAATCACCTCCGATAATTATGACTTTAGGAGAAAACTTTCTTTTCAAATTTTGAAGAATTGATAATAAAGAAAAGAACGTTTTGGTTAGTCTGATCTTATTTTCCGACTCTTCTTTTTTTAAAATTTTCTTTCCAAATACTTTTATAGGTTTTATCTTTTTTCCAAACATTTTCATTGTAAAATCAACATGAACGTTAATAACTGCTATATCGCAGTGTCCTTGATAGTTATTCCTTTTCTTAAGTTTTTTCTTTTTCCTTTTTGACGCCAAAGATTTTATTTGTAAACATACAACAGCAGGTTTCCTTCCAAGACTTATTAATGGTAAAGTAGATAACACTTCTTTATCAATTAATTGTACAGAGGAAAACTTACTTTTCTTCGCTAGAAAAACAAAAGTTTCTCCTCTATCTCTTGGTTTAGACACTTTTAATTCTCTTTTCGTTTTTCTTGCAAGTTTTTTCCAGAAACCATTCCAGCTTTTATCTCTAGCTTTTATAACCTCTTGAAGCAAAATAATATCCTCATTTCTATTTTCCAGAAAATCATAAATTAATCTCTTATCCTTTTCTTTTCTTCCTTTTGGACTAAAATTTCCTAGATTCCAACTAAATAAAGTTAAATTTTTGGGAAAAGGTTCTCCTTCTCTACAAAACCTTTTTATAAATTTCCTTTTGCACAAGAAGCTATAAACCTTTTTAACAGCCCTTTCTTCTTGCTGCGACAATTTAGAAATAGCCTGCCTTACACTTGGATGCATTAATGGTTTGCCAGCTTTTTCTATAATGCGAACTTCAGCAATTTTTTCCCCAACTTGTAAGATTTTGCTCCCCTTTTTTAGGATCTTCCCTGCCTTTGATGCAGAATTTAAAGTCTTCAAAGCACGTCCAGCTCCTCCCACTGCTCCCATAACAAAATTCTCTGCACTAAAGGCTTCATCCTCAAAGGACTGAAAAGCTTCTTCAAGTGTGTAATCTTCACCCGAAAGACTCTTTTCAAAAGCTTTAGTAGCCTGATCTAAACATCCGCTTAGTACTCCCCATGCAGCTCCTACAGCTGCTCCTGCAACGACATTTCCTACCACAGCTCCAGCAACAGCTCCTCCAGCAGCCCCAGAAATAGCTCCTCCAATCCCTCCAGCAATACATCCTTTGGTAGCATTAATTATGTGAGTTTTATTTTTCTCTACCCAATCAGCGACTTCTTGAACTTTTTTTGAAAAGAAGTTAACAGCATCTGACAAAGAAGGAATACCAAAAGCCCATGCTTCAGAAGAGAAAAGCTGATAAAGCGAAAGTTTTTGGGATGTAGAGTTAACAAATAAGATATTTCCATTATTAACAATGACTTCGTAAGTGTTACCTGATTTGTCAATCAAGTAACCGCTACCATGAGGTAAGTTATTTTCAAAAGAACCTATATAAACAAATTCATTACCGATGTATAATTCGCCCCATCCGTGAATCTTTCCAGCTTTAAATTGTCCTACATAATGAACAGCTAAAGGCTTGATATAAAGTTCACCTTCCCCATCCTTTAGGTCATTTTTATATTCTCCTCTATACCAACTACCATCGGAGAAAAAGTAAAAACCTCTTCCGTGTTTTTTTCCTTCTAAGAATTCTCCAACATATCTACTTCCATCGCTCCATAAAACCCTACCCCAGCCATCTGGAATTCCGTTAATGCTCCATCCTTCGTAAACAGCACCATCCGAATAAGCAGTTTTTAAATATCCTTCTAAAAATCTACCTTTTTCCCAAAAACCCTCTTGGACAATCAAAGCATTATCGCAACTGAACACACCTTTACTTTTAAAGCAAAATTTACCAAAACCGGTAATCTCTCCTTTATTAAATTCTCCCTCGTAGATAAAATTTCTTGATTCAAGTTTTCCCAATTTGGGAACTAGAACATCCTCATATATACCTACCTCACCATTAAAAGTAGCAACTTCTTCTATGGTTTTTTCCTCTTGAACATAACTAAAAACTATCTTCAAACTTTTTAAGACACAGTTCTCATCTAAACATCTGTAAAACTGATTAGGCTTTAGAACTAAATCGTTAACAATATAACCTTCTTCTGCTCTTACATTGTAAGGGACGCTTCTGTAACCATCATCTTTTCTTATAAAAACAAGCCTGCCCTTGCCGTGAACTAGGTTTCTTCCATCTATTGTTATAAATTTTCCATACCATTCAACATCAAAGTTTTGAGATATACTCTGCGGAAGAAAGACAAAAATGTTATCATTAAGAACTCTGACTAAACTTAAATTTGTCAACTCTTGAGAATACAAAACCTCTGCATTCAGGAAAAATGAAAAAACGAGACATAAAGCAATAAACCACTTATAGAGAAAACTCAAGGGATACACCAATCCTCCGGTTATTCTTCCTTCCTTCCGGAGTATCATTGGTATCTATTGGAAACTTTTCACCCTTCCCTATATTCACTATAAGAACATCCTTAAATCTTTTTCTTAATTCATCATTTAAAATCTGAGCCCTTCTAAGAGATAAAGCTAAATTGTATTCCTCAGAACCTAAACTGTCAGTATGTCCTTCAACTATGATCTTACTCACCTTTGCACCACTTTTTCTAACCGCAAATTCCAAGTCTGAAAGTAACTTATTAATATTAGGTTTATCCTCCGTTATAACTTCTGTTTTGTCAAAATAAAACCTTATCTTCCTTGAGGAAGAAAAAGCTACTAAATTTTCAGGACGGAATAATTTAACAATTTGGTCAGGTGTTAGAGATTTAGAAAGGTCAGGACTATAAACTGTGACAACCTTGAACAAACCATCCTCAGAAAGGACTATAACATTACCACTTTTGATTTTTCTTCTAATATCAAAAACTATCTTCTCAAGCTTATCTTTTGAAATTGCTTTATCAGCAGGAGCAAAAAGATAAACCGTTAATTCTCCATTTTCAAAGATTATTTTTCCACTATGGTCTTTTATAGACTTAAAAATCTTTGCGGTCTCTGAAGTATCCACGAAAGAGAAACCCACTTTTTCCATTTGACTCTGCAACTTGTTTATACGTAACTGCAAATTGTTTCCTTCGTTTTCTTCATTTTTCTGCATAGGTTGTTTTTCTTCTCTTGATGGCCTTGGCTGCACAAATTCAGCAATTGATTTTGAGGTTAACTTACTTCCCTGCTTTGTAGGCTGGGAAATTGAGAATTTGTGGTTCTCTCTCGGCTTCTGAGTCTGCACATAATTTCTTTCTTTCTCTCCCACAAATCTGCTAACTAACGTGAATGCAACAAGAAGCAGAGCAATACCCCCTGCCCAAATGATAACTTTTCTCATTATTCCTCTCCACCAAGAAGTAGTTTTGCCCCCTAAAAATTGTACGATTATCAGCGAACATTAGACAATCCCTCTTACCTTCTAGGAGAGCTCATATATTCCAGATTAGCCTCCTTTATGAGATTGTTTAATCTCTCGCTTTAGTTGTCCAGTGGTTTAGGGGGTCGTACCATTATTATCTACATTGCTTATATATGCAAACCCAAGAACAAACTTGTGAATTTTCTCACAAAACGCCCGTTTAATTCCTTAGTATCTTTATCACTAAATCATTGATTTCTAAAAGCGTATTCTCTTTAAAAATCTTTGTTATACCGTTTTCTTCGATATACTATCTTGAAAAGCATTCCGTCTCTACATAGTTTATACTAAAACCTTCTTAGGAGAAAGTTTAATGCTAATTAAGGTTCAAAAGTGGGGAAACAGCTTAGCCGTCAGAATTCCTTCTGCTTTTGCTAAAGAGCTAGGACTCGCTCCAAACTCGAAGGTT
>NZ_RBIE01000006.1 GCF_003633715.1 Thermovibrio guaymasensis | reverse complement strand
CGTTCGCTGAAAATGGCGATAAAAACATTATTCCAGAATCAGTTGGCGCTGAACCGCAAAATGCGACCATGCAAGTTGGATTCCCTCCAATCACTCAACAAAAGATTTCTGAGGGGGGTATTCCTCCTGAGCGAAATGATTTCAATGGAATGTTCAACCTAGTTACGCAACATTTAGTACATCTTAACAACGGCATGTCTTATGAGTTCGATCAAGAGCATGCAGATAAGATAGGTGGTTATCCGTTAAATGCTCGTTTGATGCTTGATAATGGTGATATTGTTCAATCAACAATTGCTAATAATGTCAATAATCCGAATATTGGCATGGCTGGTTGGTTGATGAAGCTTAAAGGTGTTGTTAGCTCAAAAGTAGAATTAGAAGGGCTTTCAGGCAGTGATGGTCAAGTTGTACTGATGACTGGATATTACGTGGGGCAATATCTGGGTGGCGATCATTTTAAATATGACTCTACGCAATCCTCAATAAACAACGGCGTAACAGTTATTAATGGCTGGGTAAAACAGTTTTCATCAAATGTGCTGACTGTATCGGCTTGTGGAGCAGACCCGTCTGCAAGTGACCACTCCGCAGCACTGGATTTAGCTGTAAACATTGCAACGGCGTTAAAAGTGAAATTGATTGTAGATTTCGATCTAAAAGTCAACACAACTACAGAACTAGACGCAACTCTCAGAATCGAAGGTGATGGTGGGGCAGTTCAATTTAGCAGAAGCATTACAGCTACGGCTGACATCCCAATATTTACAGTGAAAGCAGGGTTTAGCTCTGAGTCGTCTTATTTCGGTAAGTTGATGTTTAAAGCTAGCACTGGTGGAACAGCTACAGCGTTTCGAAGCACAAGCAATGGATATTTATCTCAAAGCACTTTTGATCATTGTGTTTTTGACAGATCATTGCGTTACGGGATCGATGCTAACTTAATCTTATGTGATTTTCAAAAGTGTGATTTTGGAACATACATGTCTACCACAAACTCTGTCGGATTTAAAGCTATTCGATCACTTGGTATAGTTGGTACGCGAGAACCAAACGCCAACACTTTCTACAACTGTATCTTTAGAAGGGGTACAGATGATTGTATGATCGAATGGGACTCTTACGGTACGCAATGGCACTTCTTCGCATGTGATTTAGAACAAAATCTCTGCACAGAAGCTTTGATTAAATGTACAGCATCTAGCCCAATCATGTTCATAGGTGGTTATATTGAGGCTAATACCAGTACGCCATACGTGATTAAAACGTTGGGTAATAGTGCAACTGGATTTGTGCCTCTGATCAAGTTTCAAGGCATACACATGAACCGACCTTGCTCTGTCGCCATCGGAAAAAATACTATGGCTAACTACCCGAAATACATTTTTGAGGGGTGTTACGGGCAGTTAATCAGTGCAATAGTTGAAAGTAGTATAGGTGTGTTAAACGATGTTGCGCTTATTGAAAACTCTATAGCTAACCACTTTACACTGGCTACAGGTGGTTCTATCGGAGACATCCGAACTTTAACAATGCCATCGGGATTTAATGCAGATTCCAGGAATTTTCAGGCAGCTAAAATCACGAATCTGACTAGCTACAAACATAACTATAAAAAAACTATCAATAGAGATTTTACAGTTGGTAGTTCTGTGGGTGTTGCCTCCCTATCCCACCCCAGTATTTCTGGTGCATCTTACGGAGGTAGACTTTTAGTCAATGCTATCTTTGGAACTACAGCAACTTCAGGTACTAATAGTGCCGTATATGAGTTGCTAGTCACAGCTATTGGGAGCACCAAGTACATTACACAAATTGGAAGTGTTGGATTGACAACTGGTGCATCCGCAAGCAGCCCATCATTCACATGGTCAATCAATAGCTCTGACGTGTTGGTTGCAACTGCCGTTGGTTCCACTTCTGGTAGATTTGCAATGGAGATCTTTGCGACAGGAAATGTGCAAGCTACATAATTAATATTTCTACTTAATGAATTGTAAACCCCCTCGGGTGGTTTTTGCTATTATAAGTAAAACTTATATAGGATGAATCTATAGTGGATTTTGTTAACATGATTCTGGAGTGGCTAAAAGCTCATGTAGGCGTCATATTTATGGGGGTGGCTGGCGCAACAGTCACCGCCCTAGTGCCTTCTGGCAAGCCATTAGCCGAACGAGTTATTAGCTGGGTTGTTGGCGTTATCTTGTGCGCAGCTCTTTCAACCCCAACAGCAGGCCTTCTAACTGGCGGTGGATATGTTGAAGTTTTCGGCTTTATTTATGGCATGGGTGGCATTACGTTAGCAAAAATGCTAATTAAAGCTATCGAAAAGCGTAGTAAGGTAGAAATTGAATCTAAAACGGGAGTGAAGTTAGATGATGACGTTTCTTAATTACCTAAGCTTTTTTTTGATTACTGGTAGTTTAATGTTTGTGGTGTTCCATCCTAAGATTAGCTTTCCCGTACATGTTGACGTAATCATGTTCATCCTTGCTATCGGTGTTACTGCAATGTTCATCAATACATTACAAGGCAAAGATTTATATGGACACATGCAAGATGCTGAAATATTGGTCCGTCTTGGTCTTGGTTGCTTAACAATCCGTTTTATCCATGAATACTTAAAGGTGAAGAAACATGAACTTTGACAAAGCATTTGATACAACTATCGGCCATGAGGGCGGCTTTACACTCAATAAAAACGATGCTGGCAACTGGACAGGCGGCAAAGTTGGAGTTGGCCAGTTAAAGGGCACTAAGTACGGAATTGCCGCAAATAGCTACCCAAATCTGGATATTAAAAATCTTACTCTTGATCAAGCAAAGGCAATTTATAAGCGCGATTATTGGGATAAGGCAAAATGCGATTTATTGCCAGAAGGCTTAAAATTCCATGTTTTTGATGTATCGGTAAATAGTGGTGTTAGTCGTGGTATCAAGACACTTCAGCAAGCTGCTGGTGTTAAAGATGATGGAATTATTGGCCCTAACACATTAGCAGCTATAAAAGCGATTGATGAAAAGGAATTACTGTTAAGGTTCTATTCTTTTCGTATTTCTTTTTACACGTCATTAAGCTCATTCTCTAATTTTGGCAAGGGATGGATGAATCGTGTTGCGAATAATCTTAAGCTTGGCACTAGCGGTTAATATGGTGGGCTGCACCGCCCACTCAATCAAAAATAACATTCACGTTGTAGTCTGCGTTCAATGCGTGAATTAAGAAAGCCCCATTACGGGGCTTGTCTTTATTTTTTAAACAATTCTTTCATTTCAGTTTTTGAAAGGTGTAGCAACTCCAAATGATCACTAATAAATATAACCTCAATATCCTTCTTTGAGAGAATAGATCTTATCTGGTCAAAGTAACCTGAAATCACATCTGTATTATTTACATAATCATCATTACTAAACTTAACAATCAAAACTTTAGTATCGTCGTTTAGTTGCTCAAAATCAAAATCTTTCATTTCTTAATCAACCTTATTGCCGTAGATCCAAATTCATCACAAGCGGCATTCCATCCAAACTTGTGACCTGCTTCAAAACCATTTTTATAAAAAGCATAAAAACAACGCCAATGCTTATCTATATTTTCATCTTCAAACTTATAATGATTCTTTTCACAAGTTTGATAATTCATATTAGATGCATCAATACCTAGAAAACCCAATGACTTTACAAATTTATCAAGCACTGTAATTTTCCTCCATTGAGTCTTGATACATTTTTAAAACATCATTGTAATTTTCATCAGTACTTTTTACGAATGTTCCATTCCAAAGTACTCCAACTCGATCTTTAATTTCATTATATGAGTACTCAACACACTGTTCTAACGTTAAGTCACAATGTAATGCTATTGCATCAAGATGACTTACCGCCATATCTATTGGAGCAATATAATCATCTAAATCAACTTCTAGTTCATTGCTTTCTGATATTTGGTATAAGCATTCAGATAAATCAATTATGGTTTTCTTTGGATTAGTAGATCTCCCGTAAGACCCAATATGATCACTTATGCTGTGACCATGCATTTTACATAAGTTTGTTAAAACAACAAAACAGTCTCCAACCCCATCGATAATTCCATTTAGATTTGATTTTGCAATTGAATCCGCAAGCTCACCGAACTCACTAAATAACTTCATGGCTTGGTCAATTGGTTTTGAACCTTTGATAATATTTCTGTCTGATGCCCATTGTTCGATTTGTTTAATTAATTGTTCCATTACTTTCTCCACCACACTTTTTCACGAATAGGATTAAATTTACGTTGATCATCTTGTTTTCTTTGCACGTATCGTTTCCGCTTATATGCCTCATATAAATATAAAACAACCACAAAAACAAAACTCAATGCAAAAGATAATAAAATCATTGCTATTGGGTTCATTTTGGCCTTTCCTCTAGTGAATCTTTCCAATTCCCCTCAAATGTTTGTTTTGTGTGTTTTGGATTCAACGCATACCAACAAAAACCACCATTATAGGGCTTCTCCGCATAACCAAAGGTATAACCGTCCGAATCTGTTGCAATCCAATTAACCTCTTTAGGAACATTCGACCAATCATATTTACTCATTTCTTCAACTCCAAATATCTTTGCCCTCTATTACGCATCACTTCTAACGCACCTTCACGGTTTAAATTCTTGATAAATTCCACTCCATATTTAAACCATTGCGTCAAAAACAATTCATATCGTTCTTTGCAATAGTCGTTAATTTCATAATAATCAGCATCTGAAAAATAAATTTCAGCCACCTTCCCATTTTTACGCATAACAATATTGCCTTTACGCTCGTTTAAGTTATGCCCACCTTTCTGCATCCAAACAACAAACATAAAGACCAATGATTCTTTAATTTTCATTTATCCTCCAAAAACTAAAGTCTTGGCATATTCTCTAGCCATTTCGACTTTTAGTTTAATTAAATCAACTTTCTTTTGATCATATTCAACCTTATATGATGAAATACGATCACTAGGACTCATTTCTAAAACATAATCGATATGTAAGTATTCATCATCATATCTAGTTAAACACTCTTTTGGAGTCGGCATTAGAATAAAATCAAGATAAGCCTCATTAATTATTTTAGGCTCACAATCGTGATTCTCTCTTAATAACCACATATACCCCAATTGTTGCCAATCATAACCAGCATCTAAAGCCTTACTCTCAATATCTTCTTTAAAATACTCCATAGTCCAATATGACCACGGACACTTTGTATCACGTATTGCTGTGTTAGTAATAATGTCTGGTTCGCCAGTAATCCAGTCATTAGTAAAGCGAATCGTATTTTTTTCAGCACTAATAAACTTCTGTTGCATTAGAAACAAGATTGCGTCATCTTCAACCAAATTACCTTTTCTTGTCTCTTTACTTCCAGTAAACTTACTTGGAGCTTTATGTCTTAACTGCCTAACCTTTTCCTTAACCAATGTTTTAGCTGTGGCCGATAAGGTTTTATCCAAAAGATCATCTAAAATCTTCTGTTCTTCATCGGTACGCTTTTTCTTTGCCTTTATTGCTTGAACTTCTTCTGTGAGAAATGCAGAGTCAATAGACTTTGCATTTCCCATTAGTCGATGCAGTTCAGAACATCGAAAAATTAGATTCATAACGCCTCAACTATTTTCTTTTGTTCTTCGCTTAATGCGTAAATATCTGGATTTAAAGCGTGCTCTTTAGTTAAACTTCCAGCTTCAATAGCCGCCACGAATTGCGGGAATTGATCCTCAGAAATCAATCGAGCTAATGGCTTTTCATTCTCTTGATCATTATCAACATATGAAGCTTCACCATCTTCATTAATCACAGCTTGATCAAATTCAATCGCTTGTTGGAGCTCAACCGACATAGGTGCATATTTTGAGATAAGCAACTTAATGACAGTCTTTTGACACATTGCATCCCAATTCTGATGCCATACAGAATAGCTTTGCCCTTTCGACTTTGCAGTCTTATACGTCTGACTATACTTGCTTGCATGCTGCTCAAGTTCTTCATTAGTCATTGTTAAATGAGCTTCAAACCCTGTCACAGTCTCAAGATAAGCTAGATACCCAATAACCTCACCACTAACTTTTTGTGGAATGAATGAAGTTAAACGAGCCTTTACGCTTTCTTCTGTATCGGTGTCATAAACTGCAATTGAAGCAATCTTTTTAATCTGACCAGAGCGCTGTGCTAACTGCAAGTAGCCTTTCCACCCCATCTGAAATTGTGCTTCTTGGTTGCCAGTTTGTCGATTTTTGAACGGAACAATATAAGCAAACCCAAGATTATTATTTAGTGGCAAATTAAGCGCACAAGCCGTATAAACAGCGCCTATCACGGATTCTGGAGTTGATTGCGCCAGTAATCCGTTTGAATTAATAACCTGCATTACAGACGTAATATAGCTATCAGATTTACGCCCTATCATTTCCTCAATGCGCTTCATCACCGATGGATTGCTAAGCGTTTGTTTAATCGCTAATGCATTTTGTTTTTGCTGTTGAGTTAAGTTGCTCATTTTACCACTCCAGTTTTTTTAGCTATTTCTCTTTTCAAGAGAGCTATTTTTGATGAATAATGACAACCCATAATTGAATTCGGATCATACGTTTTGTACAAGTCTTGCGCATTTTTTAACTGTTTTTTTAGATAATTTAAATCACTCATTTAGAAATCTCCAATAATTTAAGTAATGTTTCCTGTCTTTCTTGGTGCTGAATATCTCTATATTCATGCATGCGTTTTCTGTACTCTTTAGAGTCAATCACATTCATTTGATAAGCTGTTTCAATTGACCAGAAGTAAGCATCCGCACCATGTTCTTTCACATCATCAAGCCAACTCATTACATTTTCTCCGCAATTTCATTCTCAATAACTTGAACAATGTTTGATACTTCTTTGCTAGGTAAAACATAGTCTTCTGTTTCACCATCTTCGTTGTAAACTTTAACGTCATTTACAGACTTAACTTCAACATCATTCCATGATGTATATCCATTACCATCTTTAAAGAATCGACCTTCAAATTCAACTTCTAAAACCAAATCACCAGACTTAATGGCAGCTACGTTATGCTCCATATCTAATGACTCAACTTCATATGGGCCAGTAATAACTGGTTTACCTGAACATGCAGCTAACGCAACAGAAGCAGCTAAAATTAATGCATTTTTCATAATGTTTACCCCTTGTTTATATTCTCAATAGTAAATGAATTGAGTATTAATGTCAAGCGTAAATGTTAAAAAAAGCTCCCGAAGGAGCTAATTTTTTACCAACTAGATGAGTCGCAGGATGAGCTACTAGATGAATCATAACTTGAGTTACTAGATGAGTCGCAGCTACTTGATGATGAGCTATAGCTATTAAGGCTAGACATTGTTAAAATATATCCAGTTGTATTGATTATGTTTGTATAATCATCACTACTGTTTTTAGATTTAAATGAAATGCTTGTTTTTGCATTTTTTGCCTTTGACTTTTTAACAAGCTCATTTACTTTCTTTTCATCATATTCCTCAAAATAACAACGAGAAGTATCTAATGTTTCTAGCGTCTTGGCATTTGTATATGTCGCCAAATGTCTATTTGTTCTTTTACAGTAAATTAAATATTTCATCTCATTCCACACTCACTACAGCAATTATTTAAAAACAATTTGTACTTGCAACAAATCTTACAAAACTCAACCACCGATAGAACCCTTCAAAAAGAACAGTGCTGTTAGAATTACAATAACAATCAGAATGATGATTCGTTCGCGCTTGATCTTCGATTTAAGGCTATTTACATCTTCTTCAGATTGCTTGTATTGATTAACAAAGTAATCCAATTCAACTTTTGTTCGATCCAAATCAATTTTTGCACCAATAAGATTTCCTTCTACCTCGACCAGTGTATTAATATCCTTATCATGAATTTTCTTAGCCTCATCGTTTTGCTTGATCAATCCACTGATCGCCAAGTCTTTACTTTCGATGATCTTTTTAAGGGCTGAGATTTCAACCTCTTTGGAATTATTTTCTATAGTGATTTCCGTCTTACCACTCATAACTTTTGCATATTCTTTCGCTTTACAAAGCTTATCAAATTCCAAAAGCTCGTCAATTTCTTTAATAACCTTATTCTGCACCTTCTCACTTTGCGGCTGGTTAAGCATCTTAGCGATATAAGGTCGAGATTTACCCATTCTTAAAGACAATTCGCTATTGTTTAAACCAAGTTCTTTTTTAGCTTGGTGAATTTTTTTGATCATTTCATTTTCTGAATGCTTCTGAATAAACTCTTTACATGTAAATTTTTTAACTCCATTTTTATATGTGTGGGTATATGTTCCAGAAAGAACATTAATTCCAAGACAATCTGAAACTCTAGTTCCAACAAATCTCAAACCATTTGATTTTAAAATACTCTCTACATCTTTTCTTGACTCTTTGGTTAAGCATTCAATAAAACAATCATTAATTTTCATCTTTGTTTCTCCTGTTAAGATATTCCCTATAGTAAACTATTATTTAATATTTGCAATAGCTAATTTAATAATTTAAACTAACAAAAAATGGAGGGTCTTATGGACTGGAAACAAATTATTGAAGAAGTTTTAGAATATCGTGAAATTAATCAAGCTGAACTAGCAAGAAAGACGGGAATTTCAACCGTTCACATTCACGGTCTAGCAACTGGTAAACGCCTGCACCCAAGCTTTGAAAAGGGCTTGGCTATTGTTAAGCTCCATCCAGACACAAAAAAACTTTTGGAAATTTAATAATTTACAGCAATCAACCCTCCTAGTGAGGGTTTTATTTTGCATATATAGTTTACTATTGAGAATTAATTAGGTAAGATTGGTTTTATTTTGAGGTGTTTATGCATTATTTTTTTGAAGACTTAACTAGGCTTGTCGTTTTCCTGATAATCATGTGGGGAATATGCTTTGCTGTCGATAAATACCATGCTAAGCGAGATAAAGAAAAGCAAGACAAATGCCCACATGATCAATGCAAGCAAATTAATAAAACTACAACTTTCGATACCAATTTAAATCAAACTGAGATAATTACGCTCAGATGTTTGGATTGCAAGAAAGTTATTGAGGTGAAGAAATAATGGTAATTCAATATTTGAAAAACAGAAACAACAACATGTTTTATCGAGTCATTGGTAATAGGTTTGTGTCGATGTGGTCGCCAAATGTAAAGCAATGGATAAAGTGTTGTACCAACTATAAGGATATTATTTTTACAATTGATAACTTTATCTTGATTGATGAAAAGGATGTGAAATGAACCACGTAATTAATGACGGCTTTATGAACCCTGACCGTTTTGGCTATGCAGCTATACCATTTAAGATTAGCGATAAAGAGCCTAGAAAGGATATAAGCCCAAATGTAATTGCAAGGTCAAATGCTAGGTCTATGGGCAAGAGATTTTATGAGCATACCAAGCCTTGCAAATGCGGCTCATTACTAAGACGTGTTTATAACAATGAATGTTTTGATTGCTGGAAGGAGAGCAAGAAATGATTAATTTAATGCATGGTGATTGCCTAGAACTAATGAAAACTATACCAGATGGATCAGTTGATATGGTTTTAACAGATCCACCTTATGGAACAACTGCATGTAAGTGGGATAGCGTTATTCCGTTTGAGCCGATGTGGGCTGAATTGAAGCGAATTATCAAACCTAATGGTGCGATTGTATTGTTTGGTTCAGAACCTTTTAGCTCATTGCTGCGTTGCTCCAATTTAAAAATGTTCAGATATGATTGGATTTGGGAAAAATCAAAGGCTACAGGATTCCTTAATAGTAAAAGGCAACCTTTAAGAGCACATGAAACGGTATCAGTTTTTTACTCTAAACAACCAATATATAAACCACAAATGACAAAAGGTGAAGCTTATAACAAGGGTGTTAGGAAAGAGCAAACAAATAATGATGTTTATGGTCAGTTTAATCAGGTTGAGGTGAAAAGTGATGGTCTTAGGTTTCCTAGAAGTGTTCAATATTTCAAAACAGCAGAAAGTGAAGGTGGTTTTCATAAAACCCAAAAACCTGTAGCTTTGCTTGAATACCTGATCAAAACTTACACGCAGGAAGGTGAAACGGTACTGGACTTCACAATGGGTAGCGGTTCAACTGGCGTTGCATGCGTGAATACAAACAGGAATTTTATAGGAATAGAACTTGATGAAAATTACTTCAATATAGCCAAACAAAGGATTGAATCTGCATAAATTAAGCCCTTCGGGGCTTTTTATTTGCCATTTATATAAGTTTTTATTATTAACTTTAATTTAATTGATAAAAATTATTTATTAGACATGACTAATAAAACATCACATAATGACATCACACAAAGCAAAAGGAGATTAGAATTGTCTAAGCCAGCAACTTCATTTTTATTTTTAGGCGAATTAAAGCTGCTTGAAAGTACGATTATTGAAAACACTAAGAGAACAAAAGTCCGTGATGCTATTCGCCGATATGGTGATCGAAAGTTTAATACAACTCAAGTTGGAAACAATGTAATTGTAACTCGTATTCAGTGAGAATTAAAAATGAAAAATCTACAAGTGCTTAATACCACTTCAAAGCAAATCCCACAAATGTCATCGTTAGAAATCGTGGATTTTATTAATGAATATCGTGCAAAAAATGATGATCAACCAATTCAGCTTCGCCACGCAGACTTTATGGCGAAAGTTCAAAAGGTTCTTGGTGAGCTGAGCGAAAATTATCGTTCAGTGTATAAAGATGCAAGTGGTCGATCATTGCCATGTTATGTATTTTATAAGCGTGAAGCGTGTCTTATGGCTATGTCTTACAGTTATGAATTGCAGGCATTGGTTTTTGATCGAATGACAGAATTGGAAAATAAATTATCAAAACCGCAATTACCTGATTTCACAAATCCAGTTGAAGCTGCAAGAGCTTGGGCCGATGAAGTTGAAGCAAAGCTGATTGCTCAAAAACAATTAGAGCTTGCTGCTCCAAAGGTTGAATACTTTGACCGTGTAGCGGATGTGAATAATTACATGAATGCCACTACGGTAGGTCAAAAGCTTGGCATGAGTGGCACAGCATTGAATAAGCAGTTAGAGCAGTTCGATGTTTATAACCGAGCAATCAAGACAGGTCGAGTATTTCAACAATGGTTTATCGACAAGGGCTTGGGCGTGATGAAAAAGACTGACAATGGCTATAACCAGTCACGCTTCACGAACAAAGGCGAACAATGGGTAATAGAGAAGCTTACCAGTGAAGGTATAGTTTAAGCACAAGATGCGCTCAATTTTGGGCGTATTTTTTTAACTTATATATCAGTTTTTCTGATTTTTTATATTTGAATTATTGATTTTACAAGTACCAAATTTAGTACTATATTTTAATAACAAATTAAGGAGAACTGAATGATTACCAATATTTTAAAACTAAGTGAAATTAAGAAAGATCCAGCTTTATTGGTTGGATTGGCTCGCCCGGCAATTATAACAAAGTATGGAAGCCCATTAGCTTATGTTTTGCCACCTAAGCGCATGAATCAATTGCTAGAACGTGAAGAAAATAATAAAACTTTGCAGGAAGCAATTAAGTCATGCAAATCAAATTTGCAAGTAGCTATCCGTGAAGCAAAGTATGGTTATGGTGATGTTGTTTTGTCTCACATTGCAAGCGCCATTGATGATATTTCCCACTTGTGCGAGTCAGATAAAGATGAGTAAGGTTTATGCGCCCAACTACACGCAAGTCCCTAATGTTGTAATTGATGATTTAGCGGCAAAGTTAAGTGATTCAGCATTTAAGATTTATGTTGTTCTTATCCGCAAAACAAAAGGATGGGATCAAAAACGTGATGCTATTGCAATTAGTCAATTCATGGAACTAACAGGAAAGTCAAAGCCAACTGTAATTAAAGCTATTGATGAGTTAATAAATCTTGGTCTTATTAAGAAGACTAGATTTACAAAACACGGTAATGAATATGAATTAAATCTTTCATTTTCTCATGATGGTGTTTTCTTAAAATTTAGAGGTAAAAAATCTTTACTAGTAAAAAATTTTAACATCAAAGGTAAAGAATTTTTACTTCTAAAGGTAAAGAATTTTGACACACAAAAGAAACTATCAAAAGAAACTATTAAAGATACTAATATTAATAAGGGCGAAGTAAAAAAATTTGACCCTGTTGATTGTGAACTACCTTCAAACGTAGAAAAGAAAGATTGGATTGATTTTGTTGAAATGCGTAAATCAATCAAGAAACCACTTTCTGAATTGGCAGCAAAAAAGATTCTGAAGAAGTTAGATGGTTTTGGTATTCATGCAAAACAGGCACTGGAAAATTCGATTGTTTCAAGTTGGTCTGATGTTTATATGCCAAAGCAAGATAAACATTTCAGTCAACCACAAAACAACCGAATGCAAGAACTTCAACAATTGAGCGAACAATGGGAGTTAGAAAATGCAAATTACACACCATACTGAAAAACAAGTTGAGCCAATCAATCCAGTAAACGTAGCCGCAACAATCAAGGGTATTGCTCCACGTTCATTTGAAAAAACCTTTGCTGGACTGACTAGTGAACAAATTGCCTATGCGTTCAAGTTGTGTCTTGATGGCTTAACACGAGATCAAATTGAAAAGGGAATGATTCAAGTGCGCGACAATGGGTATTGTCCAGATCCAGCTATGTTCCGTAAATGGTGTCTTGGGATTAAGGGATTTACTTCTGATATTGACCCAATACATGCGTCATATCGCACTAAAAACGCCGCATTGGCGAATATTGAGGCTTGGTTGATAGATTGCACAACTAAGATCACAAACGCGGAGAGAGAGGCTTACAATCGCGTTTACGGCATGTTTAATCAGTTGCAATGGGCTAATAATTACGAGAAAGCAAAATATTATGCTTATGAGGCATTTAAAGATGCTTATGTAGAGGTGGTAAAAGAGTTTGTTGCTAAAGGTGAAAGTCAATCTATTTGGATTGAACCGCCTAAAATTGATAAACCAAAATATAAGGCTATTCCTAAGAACTATTTAGAGTTTGAAACAGAAGAGCAAAAGGAAAAGTGGGATGAAACAAAAGCTAAATTGCAAGCCCTTGTGGACTCTGGAATGACAGTTCAGCAAGCTTCATTGCAACTTATTAAAGGTGATTAATATGTCAATATTTGAAAAACGAATTGAGATGCTTCACTACTTAAGTTTTTATGCAAAAAAGTATTTTAGTAGATTGGATTTTGAAGAATACTTTGAGATTTCTCAACCGCAAGCTAACGTAATTATTCGAGAGTTTATTAAGCTTGGATTTGTTGAAAAAGACGGTAATTTTTACAAAGTAACAGAAAAAGCCAAGAGGATTTTTAAATGAATTTAATTGATAGATTGGGTGGATATGGGGCAGCAAAAAGCTTAAAAATGTCGCAAATAGGGCTAAAAAAGCACTATGATGAATTAAAATCAGCTTTACTCGAATACCGCCGACAAAACAATATTTTTGAAATAGGCGACCTTGTTGTATTTAAGGAGGAATATAGCAAAGACAGTGTTATCCACAAGATTGATAGTTTGCGCGCAGGTACTAAATGTTTACGTCACGCAACGGATGAAGAGATAGAGAAGGGGTGTAGATTGTGAAAAATATACTAAAATCTTGGTTTAGAAAATCAGATGATAGATTTTATAATTTCGACAAAATGATGCGTGATTCATTTATTGGTCAAACATGTTTTTATGACTCTAAGTACAAAACAAGGGTTATTCTAATAAGTTCGAGTTGTCGGGATGGTGATTTTATGACTTCGAATTATGAATTTGTTGCTGCGGGACCGGCTGGCTTGCGTCGGCGTTATTATCCAAACAAGGTTATCTTAAATATATTTGATGCGAGATTTAGGATTAAACCCATAATCACATGCAAATAATTTAAAAAACAGTTGCAATTGTTCTCGATAGTATTTACTATTGAGAATATAAATTAACAGAGAGTTTTATTATGGAATTGGTTTTAGTTTTTACAGTAATTATGTATTTCGCGCCTAGTATTATTGGTTTTATGCGTGGCATGCAAGTAAATGGTCAATCTTTGCAATGAATTTGTTTTTAGGTTGGTCTGTATTGTTCTGGTTCTGGAGCTTGTTCTGGTCATTGTCAAATAAAGGCGGCAACCAGACAGTAATCGTAAATAACCAGATTAACAACAAATGAGCAAAGAGTTTATAGAATTTGCAAAAGTCATGGTTTTGTTTTATTTGATCGTGATTTTTGCAGTAATGGGGTTAAGTAAGTTAATTCACAATATGGTGTGGGGTGTGTGATGGAAGATTTAAAAGATAATGATTTGATTAGCGGTGCGGATGCGTTGCGAGCTTTGGCGGATGGCGTAAATCCAGAGGAAATTGAGGGTAAGTTTTCAAGTGGAATTGAAACGTACTTTCTCTCAATGGATGGTAAGGTTGATGTTTTTTTGAAGTATTTAAATGAAAAACTATTCCGCCTAAAACCCCAAACCGTCAAGCTTGAACTTGAGCTGCCGAAGCCTTTTGAGCCTAAGGTGGGTGAAAAATATTGGTATTTAAAGCTTCTTGGTGGAAAAGATTATGATTGGGCTTGTGTTTGCGGAAATGAAAACGACTCATATTTTCAAAGATTTGGCGCTTGGAAAACCGAAGACGAGATCAAGCAAGTCGTAGAGCAGCTAAGAAAAATCAAAGGTGCTGTATGAAAAAGCGAAATAAAAAATACAACGGGAAGCAGGTTGTAAAGCAGAAGGTTCACAAGTTTCAAATGACTTGGGAAGTTAATGAGACTAAAAATATTATTGAGCTTCATCACTTGCTTAATGGTGTGGATCCGCAAGAGTCTACCCATACTCCTCTTAAAGTCTGGATGAAGGCGCATAAGGGTGATCTAGCTTTAGCATTAAAGACGCAGACCATCCCAGCAGAGCAAAGTTTTCATATCGTTAGTCGAATTCATGCGGTTAATGAGAAAACAGGCGAAACGGTTGATTGTGAGTTTCAACTAGCTACCGATACCGTTATGCATTTGTGGCAGTTCTTGGGTGACATTGAATCTGACATTTATGTCAATGATGGTGGGTTTAAAAAGAAATGGCTTGGCTTTAATCATGAGCTTGAGGCTTATTTGAAAGAAGTGGGTAATGGTGAATTTGTGGTTAAGACTAATCATTGTTGCTTAACATGCTTTTCTACATTCAAAAGCTTTAGACATGAAATGGAGTTTAAATCAATTAAGTTAATGAATCCTGAATTTGGATTGGGAGTTGAGGGATGAGTTTAAAGAAATTGCGCGACAAGATTAACGGGTCTGAGCCTTTAATTGATGGCGAAACGAAAGAAATGCTAATAGAGCAATGGAAAAAGATTCACCTTGAGCTAGAAGCTAAGAAAAGTGAAGATGAACGTAATTATGTTTTATGTGAGGGTGAGAAATGAAAGAATGGTTA
Organism: Thermovibrio guaymasensis; assembly: GCF_003633715.1. Lineage (NCBI taxonomy): Bacteria > Pseudomonadati > Aquificota > Aquificia > Desulfurobacteriales > Desulfurobacteriaceae > Thermovibrio > Thermovibrio guaymasensis. The sequence continues at coordinate 30,609 of NZ_RBIE01000006.1, read as the reverse complement.
TTAAAAACTGAAGATGGAAAGTATCATTATTATCGTGATGATATGGATTGTTGCCCAAAGTATGTTGAGAAAATTGAAATTCCAGAAGATGCTATCGAAGCTCGACTGAATGTAAGCGGTGGGATTAATTTTGTTAACGATAAAAACTGTTTTATGAATACTGTCACAAATGGACGGTGGGTTAAATATACTTCCATCAATAGTAAAAATGCTGATAAATTAGTTTGGGATAGAAAAGCTCATCAAACAGGAGATGATTCTGTTGTGGGTGCTGATTTTTTCACTGAAAAGAAACACTCTCATTATTTTAAAGATGTATCTAATTTGCTTGAGATTGATGTTTACCGTGTATTGAAGTTATTTGATGTTACGGATCCGTGCATTCAGCATGCAGTTAAGAAATTGCTTTGTGCTGGTGGGCGCGGGGTTAAAGATGTGGATAAAGATGTTCATGAGGCAATTGATTCTTTATTGAGATATGAGGAAATGAGAAAGGAAGATGAAGTTAATTCTTGATGTCGAAGTTCCGCTAGTTGCTCCGTCAGTAAATACTTATTGGCGGGCAAATGGAAATAGAAGGTTTATCACGCCAAAAGGAGTTAAGTTTACAAAAGATTTGGCGCATTGGGTAAAACCATTGATGAGTGATAAGCGGCTTAGACTGGATATTGTTTTTTGCTATCCAGATAAGCGTAAGCGCGATTGCGATAATTCGCTTAAATCGGTTATCGATAGTCTTGTTAAAAATGGGTTATGTCATGATGATGAGCAGTTTGATATTTTGCATATTGAACGCGGGTCAGTTATTAAAGGTGGTTTAATCAAGATAAAAGTTTTTGAATTGGATGTTGCAATTAACTAAAAATTTGCTATAGTTAGCGAACTGAAAAACTTTTTATATCCGTATCTAACCCCAAGATGCGGATTTTTTTTGCATAAAATTCTTGCATTAATTATAAATATAATTTACTATTGAGAATATAAAGAGGAGAGATAAAATGATTCTAGTTAAAGCTTTATGGTTGGCAATTGTTGATGTGGCTAAGATGTTTAAACATGCGCCTAAATTGTTGGTTGAGTTGTTTTGGGCTTTAGCTGGTGTTTTATCTATAATCCTAAGTGTGGTTTTATTTCCATTAATTGTGGTGCGCAAATACAAGGTATTGAAAAATGGATCACCAAAAAGAGTTAAGGGTAAATCTAAGGGTATTAAAGTACGCGGTAACAGATTTGCTTAGAGGGTCGGTGTTGATTGCATATCACGCTGTAATGATCGTATTTAATTGGTTAAGGGGTAAGTGATGGAATGGATTAGTGTTGATGATAAGCTTCCGGGCCCTAATGAATTAGTAGCTTGGTTAAAAATGAATAATCCAATTAAAAATGGAATAAATAAGAAGTGGATATCAAATGTGGATGGTATTTGCTGGGCAGATTGTCATGACGGATATCGTAGAAAAGTAGCTGATATAGATGCTACCCACTGGATGCCACTACCAGAACCGCCAAAACAAGGATGATTGAAATGATCTATAAATTTTTAAAACGCCTATTCTGCCGACATGAGTGGGAAATAAAAGAAAGTAATTTAACTGGCGAGACTTATAAAGTTTGCCGTAAATGCTGGAAGGAGGTGGATTGTGAGTGAATTTAATGCAATCTATCGAAAGGTTTGCTTGGGTGAGAGATTTGATATAAGCGCATATAAGCAATGCGAGAAAATTTATAATCACCAGCAACAAAAGATTGATGATGTTGCGGGCCACATCAAGACGTTAAAGGCTTTACATAAAGAAGGCAATTTAACAATGGGTGATGTGATGATGTTTTTAAAAGGTGTAGAAGGGGTTTTGAAGTGAAAAAATTATTAATTGCGTTATTGATGGTTCCAAGTTTTGCAAACGCTGGATTTTGTGATGCTGTGTATGACTTTGCAGAAGCAACTATGCTGATGCGTCAAGAAGGCTATGCAAAGTATCAAGCAAAAGAAGTGGTTGAGGAAATGCGCAGTGTAGATAATACATTAGCTAATTTAATGGATGCTAATGTGGATTGGGCTTATTCATTCCCTGTTTATAATGGTGAGGATAAGTCCATAATTGCATCAAACTTTGCTAATGAGTCATACCAGATTTGCAAAGATGAAGAAAAACGTGCGGCTAATGTTAAGGAGTTTTACTAATGACAGATCTTAATAAGTTAAGAAGTGAGTTTGAGGCATACGAACATTCAAAAAAACCATGTGCAATAAAAGCAAGTTTGTTTGAAGTTTTTACGAAAGATAGCCTTGATGAAGATGAATATTCATATATTGGGAGATATGTTGATAGTTTCATGCAAGAAAAATGGGAATTGTGGCAAAAAGCCAAAGCTCAGGCGGTGCCAACTTGGATCAGTGCTAAAGATGAAGAGCCACCAACAGACACTATGGTTTTAATTTGTTGGTCAGACTCACCGGATGTTCAACCAGAAATTGACTATATGACCTGTGATGAAGACTTAAATCATATTTGGGCAAATTTTGAGATAGAACCACCAACTCATTGGATGTACTTTCATAAAGTGCCAAGCGAATCGGGAGCTGAACAATGAGCATAACTCTTAATGGTCACCAATTAAAAAGCCTTCTCGAATTTGTAAATCCAGATGGTGAAAATGATTTAGATCAACTTGAAACTGAACTAACTATTAAATTTTTTGAAGATGGGCACAGTGGCAAAGGCTATTACTTTTGGATGAGCGAATATCCAGAGGAAGGCAGCATGTTGTTGGATGTTGAATCGGGAGCTGAGGGATGAGTGAATTTGAAATACTTGAATCAGCACCAAAAGATGCTACCCATTATTTTCTTGTGCCTAATGGATCTGGTGAACCTTATTACGTTCTTGAAAAAGAAAAAAAGTTCTACTGGTTTCACGGTCAGGATGAAATAACTAAGCCACACATTTTAAGTTGGATTAAGTCAATTGAATCACTGAAAGAAGTTAAAGCGGAAAGTAAGGAGGGGTGAAATGACAGAAATAACCATAGAGCAAGACATTGACGAAGCTATAGCCAAAGGTGAAAGCTTTTACAAGATTAGAAAACGTTTTGAAAAAGCTATTTTGGAAAGGGCTTTGATTAAGACTAGAGGCAGCCAAACTGAGGCAGCCAAAATGCTTGGGATTAGTCGAACGGGGTTGAGTGGTATTTTGAAGAGGGTGAGTCGATGAAATATAAAATTGGTGATCGGGTTTATTATCGACAAACGAAGGTTAGGATAGTTTTTATTAGCCGAATGGGTGAAATAATGGTTAGCCTTCACGGCTATAATAATTGGGTGTTTAATTCTGAAATTAAACCAATCGTGAGGTGTAATAATGAAATTCAATTTAGATAAAACGGATTATATTTTATATCCAGAATCAATATACAAGATTAAGGTTAGATTTATGCTATTTGTTGGTGTGTATTGGGTTTGGTGCTTAGTCTGGTTTGGTATTGCTTTGTACAATATTGTGGTGAATCACAATTATGTTGATGGATTGATTTCAGGTGTGATTCACATTTTATGTTTGTTTATGTCGGCTTCTTGGATTGAGGATTTGATAAATGACCATTAAGCACAAATATTTAGTCGGAACGGTATGTAAGCAAAAAATATCATCAATGATCATTGCTAAGCCGATTCATGAATTTCCATATACTGAAGAGGTTTTAACAGATATAAAACGTGTAGCAATCCAACATACTATGGATGAAGAAACTTATCTTTTATCTGTGACTTATTTGGGGGAGTTTGAAGAATGACCATTGAAGAAATTAGAGCTAATGCTCCGAAAGGTGCAACGCACTACAGAATTATAAAAGCTGGTCGTGAAGTTGAGTATTACATGAGACCGCCATATGGTATGAATTTAAAATACTGTAATGGTGTGTGGAGGATAACTGGTTGGTCACATAATAGGTTTATTAAGCCACTTAATTTAGGATTGCATTATGGATATTGAAGAAATTAGGAAGAATAAGCCAGAGGGTGCTACGCATTATCTTGAACTGGGAAATAGGGGCGTGATATTTTTCAAAGCAAAATGGCTGGACATTCTTGTCTTGGATAGCCGTGAAGGATGGAGAAAAATAGATAAGTTCTCTGGTGTTAAATGGCTTTTTGGTTGGTGGTATAACGATCCAGACGGTCTTTATGTTCATAGAATAAAACCGCTTTAACGCGGTTTTTCTTTTTGTGGTATTATTTTGGGAGGCTAAAGAGAGGTTTATATTATGGCTAGTGTTGGTAAGCCTAGAGCTATTGAAAGCCCTGAGGATTTTGAAGAATTGGCTTTTGAATATATTGAGTGGGTAAAAAATAATCCTGTTATGAAGACGATTACTGCGTCTTTTCAAGGGTCGATTAGCTACGAGAAGGTTCCTCATGCTCGACCTATGACGCAATACGGCTTGGCTGCTCATATGGGCATTGGATTGAGTACGCTTAAGGATTATGGACAAAGAGAAGAATATTCGGCTATGTTCAAGCGTATATGCGCGATTATGACGGCTCATAATGTGGATGGTGCAACGAGTGGAGATATGAGCGCTAATATTATTTCTCGTATTGAAGGACTAGCTGAAAAGCAAGAAGTTGTTTCAAATGTTACTGTTAATAATAGTTTAGATGATTTCTATGCAGACATCCAAGCCGAAACCAAAGCCGAGTCTTAATCCTGTATTAAGATCGTTTTGGACAACTAAGGCGCGTAACAAAATCTTATTTGGTGGCCGCGCAAGCTCGAAAAGTTGGGATGCGGCTGGCATGGCTATTTTCTTGGCTAATCGTTATAAGCTAAGGTTTTTGTGCGTCCGTCAATTGCAAAACAAGATTGAAGAATCTGTATATTCGTTGCTTAAGATTCAGATTGAGCGATTTGGTCTTCAGGATAATTTTAGGATTTTAGACAACAAGATTATCAGTAAGGTCACTGGATCTGAATTTCTGTTTTATGGATTGTGGCGACACATTACGGAAATCAAGTCTATCGAATCTATTGATATTCTTTGGTCTGAAGAATCACATGCTTTGACCGAAGCGCAATGGGAAGTATTAGAGCCGACTATTCGTAAAGAAGGTTCAGAGTGTTGGATTATCTTTAACCCAAACTTAGTGTCTGACTTTGTTTGGCAAAACTTTGTTGTAGATCCCCCAGCTAATACGCTGATACGCCACATTAACTACAATGAGAACCCATTCTTAAGCCAAACGGCGCTTGATGTAATTGCGGATAAAAAACGGCGTGATCCTGATGGATTTGCACATATCTATGATGGCATGCCGCGCGCTGATGATGATATGTCTATCATCAAAGCTTCATGGGTTGAAGCTGCTTTAGATGCTCATAAGCTGCTTAATCTTGATGATACTGGTAGATCGTATCTAGGGTTTGACGTTGCTGATGCTGGTAAAGACAAGTGCGCTCTTGTTCATCGCAAGGGCATCGTTGCTTATTGGTCTGATGAATGGAAGGCGCGTGAAGATGAATTGCTCAAATCTGCAACTAGAACCTATAACGAAGCGATTAGATTGAATGCGTTGATTCATTACGATTCGACTGGTGTGGGTGCTGGTGTTGGTGCAAAAGTTAATGAGTTAAACAGGGAGAAGAAAACCAATGTTCAGCACAGTAAGTTTGTTGCTGGCGGTGGTGTTCATGAGCCTGATAAGTTTTACCAGCCAAAGATTACAAACAAAGACTTCTTTGCTAATGCGAAGGCTCAGGCATGGTGGCTTGTTGCTGATAAATTCCGTCTAACCTATCAAGTGATTCAAGCGATTAAAAACGGAACCGAAATTCCAAAGCATAAGCCAGAAGATTTAATATCTATTAGTTCTGATATGCCAAACTTACACAGGCTTAAAGTTGAGCTATCCATTCCTCATCGTGATGAAGATAGATTGGGGCGTGTTATGGTAGAATCGAAACAAGATTTAGCTAAGCGTGATGTTAAGTCGCCAAACTTAGCAGATGCGTTTATTATGGCTTATGCTCCTGTTAAGCGCTCAATGAATTTAAACTCTTCAGCATTGCAAGATGCTTATTCTAGTTTAGGAATTAGAAATGTTTGATTTTTTCAAAAAGAAAGAAGTTGTAAGTAAGCCTATTCCTAAGTGGAGTAAGCTAACCAGTGCAATTAAGAATGCGGCAGAACATCCGCCAAACTTTTATGCTGCTCCCGCCTTACCTGCTGGAGTTGTTCCAGAAGGGCATGACATTATTGCAATGGATGGATTTTGTACGGCTTCGCAATATGTTGGATTAGAGCCACAGTTTTATAGTGAGTTTTTGGGCTATCAAAGACTTACTCAATTGGCGCAATCTACTGAATATCGCTTAGTTACAGAAACATTTGCTCAAGAGATGACACGCGAATGGGGTGAGGTGAAGGGCGATGATCAGAAGCGTGTCGATATTCTTATGGAAGAGTTTAATAGGTTGGATATCCGCAACCTTATCCGCAAGCACATCGAAAATGATTATTATTATGGCGGTTCGCAGTTATACATTCAGATTGAAGGTCAAGAGGATAAAACTGACTTACCTTTATTGATTAACGAGAAAGGCATCAAGAAAGGTTCATTAAAAGGGTTTACAGTTATTGAGCCTGTTTGGTCTACGCCTAGTGTGTACAATGCAAGCAACCCTTTAGAAAGCGATTTCTTTGTTCCTAAGCAATGGTGGATAATGGGTAAAAATGTCCATCAGAGCCGCTTATTAACTTTGGTTATGCGTCCAATTGGGACAATGTTGCGACCAGCTTATAATTTTTATGGTATGTCAATGTCACAATTGATGTTGCCATACGTTCAGCGCCATCAATCTATTGTAGATTCTGTTGCTCAAGTTATCACAATGTTTAGCTTGACTGGCTTGAGTACAGATATGACTGGGCTTTTGCAGTCTTCTGAAGGCGGTGTCAATCAATTGATTGAGCGCGCCAAGTCAATGGCTTTGATGCGGAAGAACGATGGAATTGTTATGCTGGACAAATCCACAGAAGAGTTTTTCCAAATCAACACCCCTTTAACTAGCCTTGATACATTGCTAGACAAATTTACACAGATGCTTGCCTACCCTTCTAAGATTCCAGTATTAAAGATATTCGGAACTCCAACGGCTGGACTTGGCAATACTTCTGATGGTGAAATACGGGTATTTTACGATTGCGTATCAGCGCAACAAGAAGCGTATATTTTGCCACAGATCAAAGTTATTCTTGACTGTATGCAGCTAAGCTTATTCGGAAATATTGATGAGAGTATTAAATTTGTCTTTAATCCGCTTTATCAATTGGACGACAATGAGCAAGCAGATGTAAACTTGAAGAAAGCACAAACGGCTCAGATTTACATTCAAGAAGGCGTGATTGATAATGAAGAAGCACGTCAAGCTTTGAATGATGATGAAGATAGTGGGTATCAATTAGAGGGTAATGCGCCTGAGCGTGACCCTTACGGAGAGAATGAAAATGAACAGATTTGAAATTGGTGATAAGGTTTTAATAAGTGATGGGATGGGCAGGAAATTGATCGCCCTGATTAACAGCATTGACGGGGATTGGTATTTGGTTGGTTGTGATTACATGCTTGAGCATGAAATAAAAATAGCTCCACCTGAATCAAAATTCGGCTGGGTGTAAATGGAAATAACCCTTGAATCAATAGCGCCTAATGCATCCCTGACCAAATGGTACAGGGAGCAAATGCAAGGCATGATGGATGAAATGCGTTCTGATTTAATTCAGGACGTAGTTAAGCCGATGCGGTCTGAAATTGCTATGGATGGCATTTTAGATTGGATGGGACATGTTATTGATGGATTGGTTAGTCGATGGCAAGATCGTTTAGATAAGCTATCAACTCAAGTGGCGCAAGAGTTGGTAAGCAAAGCTAAAACCAACTACGACAAACGATTGTTAGGAATTCTCCGTAAGCGTGGATTCACTGTTAATTTTCGCAATACGCAATATGTGGAAGATCAAGCGCAAATTGCTCTAGGTGAAAACGTTGCTTTGATCAAGTCTATTGGCAATGAGTATCTTGATAAAGTTCGTTCTGCTGTTTGGCGTAGTGTTAAGAATGGCTATGATGTTGAATCGCTAATCAAGCAACTCAAAGAGATTGACGGTGTAACAGATCGCAGAGCGAAGAATATTGCTAAGGATCAGACTGCTAAGTTGAATCAGGCTTTTGAGAAGGCTCGCGCTGAAGAGCTAGGAGTCAAAGAAGCTATCTGGTTGCACTCATCGGCAGGTAAAACTTATCGCCATGACCATGTTAAGGCCAATGGTACACGGTATGAAATTGCCAAAGGTTGTTTTATTGGGGGAGAGTTGATTCAGCCAGCAGAAAAGATCAATTGCCGATGTAGAGCCAAGCTTATTATCGAAATTCCTGATTCTATGGTATAGTTTAAGTTCCACAATTGGACATTAAATTATGAAGCTAGGATTAAATATTTATCTTGATAGTAAACTTATCTCAATATCCGTGATTGAGCTAGGGAATGATGAACTGGTCAATATGTTTGGTGATATATTGAAATATAATGATTTTGATAAACTTGTAAAATCAGAACCAGACAGCGAAAAAGAGGTTCTTATTAAGAATATAAGCAAGGTTCAAATCAGGTTCTTTAATTTAACTGGTATTGATATTGATGAGTAAAACCAATAACCCATATCAAAACAACTGATTTGTATTTTTAGTTTGGTTTGGTATTATTTGATTATTGGTCGAATCTGTGGGCGACACAGTAAGCATAGATGAATAGCAATTAACTTTGCTTTTCGGAGTTTATGGCAAGAGCCGCAACTATTCGCACGTTGCCGATCAATAAACAACTTAATGAGTACGCATAGGCCAACTGGCGAAGATAGAAAGTTAAGTTTGACTGCTAGGAAAGACTAGCAAATTTAGAGAAGTGAATAGCTACGACCCCGAAGGAGCATTTAAAGTCTCTAACAGAGTAGGGCGAGACATGGTAATAGTAGGACTATTCCCTGTTCACTTCACCTAAGTTTAAATTCAGACGAAAGCACAACCCCGAAAGGGATATTACGTCTTGCGAAGCGAATCAATGAAAGTGCAATCGCTAGCCCTTAAACACAAAAGGTTTTCGCGCATAAGGCAAAATGCAAAGTGTGTTAGTTAAGCCAATAGAGCCACCTTCCGGTGGTTTTATTTTATCTAAACTATTTTATATTTACTATTGAGAATTATATTTGAGAGTGGTATGATTTAGTTATTCAGTAGAAGGGGTTTGGAATGAGAGATTTTGCAAAAGAGTTAATCGAAATTAAAGAGAATCACGAGTTAGCTAAAAAGATGACTAAGACAAACACAATTGATCTTTTTGATAGATGTAAGGATTTAATTATCTTTAACATCAAGAAAAATCATATTCAAGAAAAGCCGATTTATCTTGAAGATGCAATGCTTGAGTCACTAAAAGAAGTTGTTGGAGATAGTGTTTTAAATGGCTGGTGTTATGCGTCTGAAGCAAATAAAGGTATTGGAGATGGGTTGTGGTGTAAAACACAATTTTTTGCTCCAATGTGGTTCTCTAAGAGGAGACTAGATCCAAAGCTATTCTTGAAATTGTGTTCCGATCATATTGAAGAAAGTGGATTCAAAATTAATGTTCATGATGAAATAAAAGGGGTTTGAAATGATTTGCTTTTTGGAGTATGCAATACCTATTTTAATCATAATTTTTAGTGTTGTTTTTGTCATTTGGTTATTTAGATATAAGCCAAGTGATTATCTAAACTCAAGATTGATGATTATTGGGTTTCCAGTATTTTTAGTATTTTCGGTAATTTTTATTATTATTGCTATATCAATGTTAAATTTCGGTCATTGGATTGGTGATTAAAATGATTAACGTAGTTTATTTGGTTTTGGTGTTTCACTCTAATTACAATCATGGTGTTGGTGCAGCAGTATCCATACCTCAGGCTAACATTAAGCAGTGTGAAGTTAATTCAAGATACTATTCAAGTAGAGGAAATGTAAAATCAACCTATTGCATCGTAGGAGTAATGCCGAAATGATTAAAGCAGAAGTGGTCTCAAAATCAAAAGGAAATACTAGAAATTTATTGGATAAGGTGGTTTGCAGTAAAGAAAAAATACCACATACAGATTACATGTTTAATCCTAGTTACGTTGATAAGAAAGTTTCCAGAATTATCAATAGAGCAAAAGAGCTTGGTCTTATAGAGGATGTGAAATGAAACCAGAACAGTTTATTCGTGAGTTTGGGGTGGAGAAGGCGAGAGAGGTGGTTGAGGGTCATAGCAAAGCGTACATGCCTGAACTATTCAAGTATTGGTCAGAGGAGTTAAACGATTATGTACTAGCTCCTAGGTATGCATCGTTCTTAGTTGAAGACCTCAAGCGTCTAGTTGATAGCGTGGAGTTGGTTAACAATTGCGGTGGTTTGGCTATCGCAAATAAAATCACATTTCAAAAAAGACTGAGAAATGAAAAAGCAACTCATTTCATACAACATCCTGAAAATCAAAAATTAATACAGCTTTTGGGGCGAAATCAGCGCAAACCTAAAGAAGCCATTAAATTCGATTTATTTGAACAAGCCATCCGCGACCACGAATCAATATACGGAGGCGGGGATGATCTATAAGCACAATAAAACAGGGAATCTCTATTGTCTTATCGCTACTGCAAACAAGTGTGATAACGAGAAATTCCCAAAGATGGTTGTCTATCAAAGTTTGGCTGACGGGAATATTTACGCAAGACCTTACAAAGACTTTTTCAATGCTTTTTCAGTTCAAGGAGCCAGCCATGAGTGAGTTTAAAGTCGCTGTTAACAACGAATCAGACTTCAATAGCGTAATGGCCTTAGCTGAATCAATGGGCTACTACAACGGACTTGAGTTTAAGTACATCCCGAATGTGAAGGTGTTATTTCTTCCAAGTGATTGCAAGCATATTTCATGGAGCCACCGTGGAATTGAGAAATATAAAGGTAAGTATGGAAAGGTAGTTTCAATAGAGGAATTGAAGGTAATAGCAGCAAGCCACCGCATTGACAACGATATGGGCGACGACTTCCCCATAGAAAACCGCATCAGCCCGCTGTGTAAATCAAAGGATGTTTGAGATGGATAAGAAAGCACTATTAGAACAGTTTGAGCAGACCAAAACCTATGATTTGTGCAAATCATGGAAAATTGAGTTTGATGAAAAAACTGAGATCTATTACTCAATTAATCCAGCTTATCACAATGATGTAGTTGCACTTAACGCAGCATGGAGCATGTTTCAAGAACAGCAAGCGAAAGTGGAGGAGCTGCAAAATAATATCAACTTACTAAATGAAGCTTTGGATATTAAAGAGCAACTTAATCAAAAACTTCGTGGGCGTGAAGATGAGCTGCAAAAGCGGGTGGATGCGGCACTAGGGCATCTCGATGATGTAAATTTCCCGCCAGATTATGAGGATGCATGGGAGAGCTTCTATAATGCAGAGCAAGCGCTCAAGGGGGAAGGATGAAATATTTAATTCCAATACTCATAATTTTGGTGATTGCAGCTTTTAAGTGGGATCAGTATTTCACTAAACTTAGACTTGAGAAATGTGCAGAGCAGAAAACCAGTATGGTTATGGTTTATGGTAAAGCTAGATCTTGTCCACAGGGAAACAGTAATGACTGAATGCAACCATGAATATCAATATTGCTGGATCTACAAAGCTTATTTATGCATACATTGCGACAAGATGAGGGTTGAGAATGAACATTGACGAGATTAAGAGGAATGCGCCTGATGGGGCGACACATAAAGCAGGAAGAATTTACATAAAAAACTTACGAGATAATACACCAAAGGATAGTGCTTACTATTGCGGATATATTTATGCTTATGATTTTTGGGATGGTAAACGATGGCAGGGTTGTGTTTGCAAGCCGCGCGACTTCTTTAGAATAAAGTCACTTTAACCAGTGGCTTTTTTATTGCATAATAAGAAAAACTGATATAGGTGAGTGATATGAATATCGCAGACATAGAGGTAAAACTTAGCTATGAAAAAACATGGCGAACCGAATTTGTTTTGAATTTCTGTAAATTCATGGTTTTTTTGAAGTTTTGGTCAGACGATAAAGTAGCAGAATATTTAATAAAAAGACTGAAAATTAAAGTGGAGGATGTTAATCATGCCTCTAATTAAAGGTAGTTCACAGGATGTTATTCATAAAAACATTCGTGAGCTAATTGATTCAGGAAAACCGAAAGATCAAGCGATTGCTATTGCCTATCGTGAGGCGGGCATGGCGAATGATACCGACTTTGATAAGTTGGAAGAATTGTTTGATCAATGGCTTGAGGAAGAAAAGCAAGAGCCAGAACATGCAATGGATAAGTCGGCACGTAGCTATGACCGCAATGGCCATCTAATTGTTGATAAAACCATTATCACGAAAGCCGCAGTAAATCCTTATCGTGGCGATTCTATCCCGCGCTGGAAGGAATTAGGCTTAGACCCAAACAAAGAATACATGCTACTGCGTGATCCTGAAGAGTTGCGTAAGTCATTAGACACATTCAAAGGATTGCAGCTTCTTAAACGCCATATCCCTGTTGACGCATCTCAACCAGAAAAAGAGTCAACTATTGGCTCTATTGGTACAGATATAACAATGGATGAAGATGGCCGTGTCTGGTCATCATTGCGCGTATTTGACCAAGAAGGGATTGACTATATCGAAAGTAAGGCATTAGGAGAATTAAGCGCTGGTTATGCTTATGATGCTGTCATGAAGTCGGGTACTTTTAATGGTGTGCCTTATGATGGTATTATGACAAATATTCATGGTAATCACGTTGCTATCGTTGAACGTGGTAGGATTGGAAGTGACGCGATTATCGCAGATTCAATAGAGGGTCAATTAATGGCTAAAAATGTTGTTTTAAAAAAGGGCAGCCTTGCCAAATTGCGTGAGCAGTTAGGCATGGACTCTGCCGAAGATTTGAAGAAAGTTATTCTGGCGGTTCATGGTTCGCTTGCTCTTGATGAAGATGACAAGAAAGCCGAGGACGAAGAGGACAAAAAAGCAGAAGATGAGGACGATGTAGAAATCGTTGAAGATTCTGAAGATGATGACAAAAAAGCGAAGGATGAGGATAAACAAACTCAAGCCGACAAAGATAATGAATCTGAAGCTATGCGTCTTAAAGCACGCGAAAAGCGTGAAGAAAAAGACCGTGACGAAGATAAGAAACAAGCGATGGATGCGGCAGAAGTTCGCGGCTCTATTATGAACATCTTTAAGGCTGGTCGTGAAGTGGAGCCTTTAGTTGGTGTTATTGCTCTTGATGGCTTTAACTCTGACCATGAAGTTTATGCCTATGCGCTTAAACAAAAAGGTGTGGATACTACTGGTATTAATACTGCTGGTTTGGCTGCTCTTGTTAAGACGCATAAAACTCCAGCCGTTGCGATGGATTCAGCGCCTAAAGCTGGTAAACTCTCTGAAACTACACTTAAAGCATTACGAGGGCTTAAATAATGGGTTTTCAAACTAGCGTAAACTTATATAACCCGATTGGTATTCCGGGTGCATTTGCTTCTATTGGTCCTTATCATTCTGTAATTGCTGGTGCATTTCAGTTTGTTGCTGGTGATGCTGGATTAGCAATCGCGGCATTTGCTTGGGGATCTTTGGTTGATGGTAAGACAACCAACGCAAAACCAGCCGATACAACCAATCATTCATTGGGCTTTGTTAGCCGTAACTCAAATATTGCGGTTATTACTCAATGGCAAGGTCAATCATCAAATTTAATTCCTTCTGGTCTCGAAGTTACGCTTCATGATCGTGGTGACTTCTATGCGGTGACAAAGACTGCTGCTACCGTTGGTCAAAAGATTTTTGCGTCTGACACAGATGGAACCATCCAGACTGGAGCGGCTGGTGCTACTGTTGAGGGTTATACAGAAACTCCGTTCTCTGTTACTACTCCGGGTCAAGCAAATTCAATCATCAAGATTTCAGCATTTTAAGGGGTAGATAATGAATTCATACGACATTCATGTATTAAACCAACGCTACAACATGAACTTGAATCCAAACTCTACAGTGTTAGCGATGGATGATATTAATGGCGGTGTAGCACAAACTATTGCAAACAGTGGTGTACCGGCTTTTTTAAGTACGTTCATTGTTCCGGGCTTCATTGAAACCTTAACCGCGCCTATGGTATTGGGCGAAACATTTGGCGAGCGTCAAATGGGTTCAAGTGCTGATATGCAAATCACTGTGGCTATCTCTGAGCTTTACGGTCAAACGTCTAGCTACGGCGATTATAACGACAATGGTATGTCTGAAAATAACGTAAACTGGGAATACCGCCAGCCTTACCGTTATCAAACAAACATTACTATTGGTGAACTTGAGCAAGAACGTGCTGCACAAGCACGTATTCCATTAGCAGAGCAAAAGATTAAGGCGGCTACATTAACCCTTAATCAAACTCAGAACTACATTTACATTTATGGCGTAGCTGGTCTTAAGAACTACGGTTTGTTAAACGACCCTAGCTTGCTTCCTGACTCTGTTGGTGTTAACTGGTATAACTTAACTTCTGAACAGCTTTATAACGAAGTGTTGCGCTTATACACTCAATTAGTTGAACAGTCTAATGGTGTGTTTGCTGACCAGAATGCGAAGATGACATTAATCATGTCGCCAGTGATGAAAGCTAAATTACACGCGGTCAACCAATTTAGATTGAATGCCTGGAAGACTATTAAAGAGAACTTCCCTAACTTAGAAGTTATTGGCGTTCCTCAGTATTCAACTGATGCGGGTGAAAAGATCCAATTAGTTGTAAACAGCTTTATGGGTCAAGACACACTTGATCTTGCTTTTGTTGAGAAACTACGTGTTCACGCCGTTGATGTTCGCACATCTTCTTGGTATCAAAAACGTTCTCAATCTACATTAGGAGCTATCATTTATCGCCCATTCTTGATTGCTAACCAATTGGCAACCAATACGCCCTAATCAATAACAAGAAAGTGCTACCCTAGCGGTAGCATTTTTTTTAAGTTAAGATAACGTTATCAAATAAGAGGCTTTATAAATGAGTTACGAGCAGTTTAAAGCGCAGCTTATTCTTAACTACATTGAGGATAACGGTGAATACCCGAGTGACGAAGTGTTAGCTGAGATTAAAAAACTTGCAGATTTTGCATATTTAGGAGACTAAACAATGGCTACAGTAACAATCGCTTGCCGACTTCCCAATGGTTTAACTTTGGAAGTTGACGGAGTTAAAAAAACAATTAATGGGTACAACTCGGTTGCATCATCTTTAATTGTTGGAGAGCACAATAAAATTGGTATCACCGAAGATGTTGACAAATCATTTTGGGATAAGTGGCGTGAGACTTACAAGGATTACCGAATCTGCACCAATCAGTATATTTACGAAACCAAATCTGAAAGCTCGGCAAAAGCTCAAGCCAAGGAATTGAAGGGCGTTAAATCTGGTCTTGATCAAAAAACCACACAAGAGTTAGACAAAGCTACTGGTGCTAAAAAAGACTCTGACGAGGTGTAAGCATGTCTAACGTTTTCGTTTTTGATCCTGCTGCGTTTAAGCTTGCTTATCCGCAGTTTGCAAAGTTCACTGATGAGCAGTTAAATTTCTTTTTCAAGTCTGTTGAAAATAGAATTGTAGATAATACTGAATCATATTGTCTCAGTTTAGATGACCGTGAAATTTGGTTTTACTTACTTGTTGCACACAAGGCAGAATTGCAAAACAGGATCAATGGCGGAAACAGTGGCTTGGTTGGTCGCATTAGCTCTGCTACAGAAGGCTCTGTATCTATTAGCACTGATTACTCTATGGGTAGCGGTGCTTTGGAGCAGTGGCTCAAACAAACGCCTTATGGCGCTGAATTTTATGCAATGACAGCACCATATCGCAAAGTATTGTGGGTTGCTGCAACCGCCCCAATGCCAGTTAAACGAACTAAGGGACCTTATCCTTTTGGGTGGGGTAATTATTAGGAGATGATAATGAAAGAAGGTTATGGTATTAGCTCAGAAGGTTGGGATGGTTAACCCATATCAAAAATATTGATTTCACATTTAAACCCTGTCGATTGACGGGGTTTTTACTATAATGGAAGTGTTATGAAATACATAAGATGCCATAGATGCGGAAAATTAAAAGAAAAAGAGCAATTCAATAAAATAACTCCAATTTGGAGTACATGGTGCATTAATTGCGAGAATACACCTATCGGGCAAATGCCAAGATGATATACTATCCATATGCAACATAGGGCTTTTTTATGTCAATAAAACGCACAGGCTCACTAGACCAAGCATTAAACCGCTTAATCTCTAGTAATGATCAGTATGTGAAGGCTGGTGTCTTAGAAGGGTCTAAATATCCAGACGGCACCAGCGTTGCTACTGTGGCTTATAAGAACGAGTACGGGTTTAAGAACATTCCAAGTCGTCCATTTATGAGAACCACTGTAAGAGAGCAAAAGGAAGCTTGGGTAGAGCTAACCAAGAAAGGCATTAAAGCTGGCTACACATTAGAGCATACTCTTAATTTGGTTGGGTTGAGTATGCAGAATGAGATTCAGTATTCCATTATGATATGGTCGCAACCTCCAAACGCGCCATATACTATTAAAAAGAAAGGGCAAAATTCGCCGTTAAGGGATACCATGTTGATGCACGACTCAATCAAATACGAAATCGTTGAGGGTAAGCTATGAAAGTATCAATAAAAGTGAACTCAGAGCGTCTTTACCAAAAGATTGAAAAAGCTATTGAATATTTCAAGGATGCAGAATCAAGACAACTGAACAATGTTGATCTTGGTAAATGTTCGGATGATTACATTAAGGCGTTACTGATATTTGATCAAACACTCTTTACAACAAAAGTTATAGATTAATTAAAACACCTATTGCATTCTGAGCAGTAAATAAATGTAATTATCAAAACCGTTAGAGGCTTAAACATGAAATATATGGGTAGCAAGAATCGCATAGCCAAACACTTATTGCCAACTATGCTCGTTGAAGCTGAAAAAAATAATATAACCACATGGGTAGAGCCTTTTGTTGGTGGTGCAAACATGATTGATAAAGTTCCAGATACCTACAAACGTGTCGGGTATGATTTCAATGATCATGCCATTCATGCATTAATTGGCATTAGGGATAATGTTGAACAATTTCCAGATAATCTAAATGAGAGTGAGTATAATAAATTAAAAGGATTGCCGCCTTGTACGATAGGATCATGGGTTCGTATAGCTTGTTCTTTTGGTGGTATATTTGAGAGTAAATTGGCAGCCGATAAGACGGGTTTAAGAAATTACGCCCAAGAAGCAAAGCGGAATGCCTTAAGACAATCACCAAAAATTCAAAATGTGGATTTTATTTGCGATTCATATGAAAACCTAGATTTTGAAAATTGCCTAATTTACTGTGACCCGCCATATCAAGGCACAAGCGGATACAAAACAGGTGCTTTTGACCATGAAAAATTCTTCGATTGGTGTCGCAATCAAGCAAAGAAAAATATTGTTTTTGTTTCTGAATATAATGCACCAGATGATTTTACTGAAGTTTGGCGTGGTGAAGTAAAAACAAATTTTGCAAGTACAAGAAAGAAAGCAACTCATAATGCAGTAGAAAAACTATTTAGAGTTTATTAATGATAAAATAGCCTCATCAAACGATGGGGCTTTTTTAATGAGTCTAAGATTAAGAAGTATAGCTAACAGCATCACAACGGCAGTAAATAGCAATACAGAAGCACTATTGAAAGTTGCTGAAGGTTTTACTGTCACGCCAGATGGAACACAAGTTCCACAATACATTGTACAGCCTAAAGTCGTGCAAGCTCAGTCAATGAGCGTGGAGGATTTGAAGCATCTTGGATTTGCTAACCAGCAAGGGCAATTCTTATCTATCTATGCTGATGGCATGATTCCAGCGATCAGACGCGCCATGCAAAAAGGTACGTCTATTATTGTTATGAATCCATATGGTGAAGCATTCCCTACTGAATGGCAAGTTAAAGCTGTTCTTGAGTCGTATTGTGATGAAATCGCCGTTGAAGGTGAAAACAATTATAGTGGTTGGGTGAAAGTGCTAGTTCAAAACACTGGCAAGGAATCGCCACATGATGCCCGCTATTTTGGTTTTGCTGGATCTGATGCCAAGCCCTTTAATCAAGGAGTATTTGCGCCATGAATAAATGCAACAAAGTTTTTCAAGATTCTTTTGGAAAAAAGGGAACTTGCGTAACAGCATGTATAGCATCTCTTTTGCAAATTGATTTTAATGAGGTTCCTAGATTTATTGATCTAGTGGAAGGGATTGAGCCTTATCAAGAAAAGGCAAATGAATTTTACAGGCTAATATTTAGTTTCTTAAATGATAATGGCTATGCTATGGCGCGGTATCACTATGGCAACAAAGATGAATACCTGCCTTTTCATAGTGATGAGAACTTCTTTTATATAGTCTGCGGTACATCAAAAAGAGGTAATGATCACGCTGTTATTTACAATAACGGATTCCCATATCATGACCCTCATGGTGATGATGGATTTGTTAGCGACCCATTTGTTGCTGAAGTGATATATAAGGTGAGTGAATGAGTATATTAACCGACCTTTACACAGATATGCGCCAGTATCTGCTTGAAACCTTTAATCTGCCTGCAAATGATACAACAGTTATTAGGGGTTATAACAGCCTAAACCCAATCCCCAAAAACGCTATCATCATGACTTTTATGCAAGGTCCGCCTTTAGATCAAAAGTCGGTTGATTATAGTGGCAACAAGCAAATCATCTTCAACTCTATGAAAGGCACAATGCAATTGGATTTTTACGGTGACAACTCAATGGATCGAGCACAAGAAATACTAACACTCTGGAATAGTCCCTATACTACTGATACGCTAATTAATTGCGTACCGCTAGGGAATCCTTCGCGTATACGTGATTTATCTTTCGTTAATGAGGCTGGAATGTATGAATTGCGCTTTATGATTGAAGCCGACTTGCAATACAATACAAAGTACGAAAAAACAGTTAATATACTGGAAGGCGTTTCTCAAATCGATTTGGAGTCTATCAATGCAGTTTAACTCAATCCCAGCAAGTAATATTGCTGCTGTCTACCCTGCCGTAATTGGTGGCGGTGGCAATCCACTAGGATTAAACACAACTTTATTTGTAAATGAAGCTGTATATCCAAACTATGAATATTTTTCCAATACTTTGGTAGGTCAGCACTACGGTCTAGAAAGTGATGTTTACAAGTTTGCGACCGTTTACTTTAACGGCTTTACAAACGCAACTACTCGACCAAATTCGCTATTCATTGCGACATATAATTCAGATGAATACCCTGCCACTATTATCGGCGGTGATATTACAGGTACAAGCATTGCTGACCTTAAATTGATCAATGGTAGCTTGAATATCGTTGTTGATGGTGTATCAAAGAACGTTACTGTTGATTTAAGCACTGCAAACTCATATAGCGATGCAGCGGCTTTAATTGGTACAGCACTAACTTTGACTTGTATTTACCAATCCACAACCAAAGGTTTTGTAATTCAATCAGGCACTACAGGCGAAGGCTCAACTATTAGCTTTGCGACTGGTACTGTGGCTGATAAGTTAAAATTAACTCAAGACACTGGCGCAATCCTAAACAACCACACAACGCAAGATACGCCTGAAACTGCCGCATTGAATGCAATTCAGTTTAGCAGCAACTTTGTGAATTTTACTTATGCAGATGGCGTATTTGATGATGATGCTCTAAAAGCTTTTGCCACTTGGATCACTCAACAAAATAGCCGATTCAAGCTTTACACATGGGGTCTTGACCCTGTTGCACTTGGTCAAAGTGGCGCTTCATTTGGCGAATGGGCAGTAGCAAACACAAGTGGCGTAACACCAATTTACGGAACTTTTGACAAAACTGCTTTCTTATGCGGTGTTTCTGGTTCAATTAACTATCAAGAAACTAACGGGCGCACAACTACTGCTTTCCGTAGTCAAGATGGTTTAGTTCCAGACGTAACCAATGAAGCTGATGCAGAAACATTAGTTAAAAACGGTTATTCATTCTATGGCGCTTGGGCGACTGCTAATGACCGATTCCAGTTTGCTGGCAATGGCTCTGTGACAGGTCAATATAAATGGATTGATAACTTTGACTTCCAAGTGTTCTTGCGTACTCAATTACAGCTTGCGTATATGAATATGTTCCAAGCTCAAAAGACAATCCCATACAATGATCAAGGTATTGCTACAGTTCGTGCATACTCACAAGATCCAATCGATCAAGGTATCAACTTTGGTGGCATCCGCGCTGGCGTGAACTTGTCTAACGCTCAAAAATTCCAAGTGAACCAAGAGGCTGGTTTTGATGCTGCTAGTCAATTATTCGCACAAGGTTGGGCACTATCTATTACTTTGCCAGACTCGCAAACTCGCGTGGCTCGTGAATCATTTATTATCAAGTTATTCTATACGGACGGCTCTAGCATGCAACGTTTAGAAATGACAGCTACCAACGTTCAGTAAGGAGATTAACTTATGGCAATGGGTCTTAATCCGAACACAATTACAGCCGCCAATACGGTCATATCAATGCGCTGTGCTGGAATTTATGATGACTGGATTACGCTTGAAGGAGCGCAAACAGATGCGTTTTTATCATTTGAAGATGTGACGTTTGCACAAACTGAAGTGGGTGTAGATGGTAAATTGTCAATGGGCTTCATTCCACACAAAACCAACAGTACAATTTCTCTAGCTCCTAACAGCAGATCTGTCATGGTTTTTGAAAACATTTACAAAAACTTTATTAAGATGATGGACGTATTACCGATTGAGCTTCGTGCTTACTATCCTTCTGTTAAGCGCTCTCAAACAATCAAAGGTTGTTTTGTGGGCAAGGCTGGTGGTACTGGTGTAGGGGCTTTATTAGCTGGTAGCACATACCGCATTGAAGGCATTTCAGAAGGCTTAATCGAAGTTAACTAACCATAAGGGGAGAAATCCCCTTTCTATTTTTTAGAGGCTAAAATCATGTCTGAAGGCTTAAAGACAAAAACAGTTACTATTGAAGATGGTCGTGATAAAGGCAAAGTATTTAAAATCACGGAAATGCCAGCGATTCAAGCAGATGAGTGGGCGCATCGTCTTTTAGAACAAGCGGCAAATAGTGGTGTTAACTTAAAAGATGTTGATGTGTTGAATCTTGATACAAAATCAATGGCTGGAATGATTGAAATTGGCGCGGCAGTGTTTACCGTGCTGGGTCGTATTCCACATGAAATTTCACGAGAATTAAAATTTGATTTGCTTGATCGCTGTGTACAGATTGTTCCTAAATCTGGCGAACCGCGTATTTGCATGTGGGATCAAGAGATTAAGGATTTTAAAAACTTTACAATTCTGGCTGCTCATGCAATTGGGATTCATATTGATTTTTTAGAACAAGGCGAAGCTTAATACTTGATTATTCTTATCGCAAGGACGCGATGAGCAATCAGGATTTAAAAGAAGGTATTTTAGCTAACCCTCTAAATGTGTCTGAAACAGTGTATAGGGCATTATTGACTGGAATGTGTAATTATCACCAGCTAAACACTTGTATCGGTCTTGAGGGTGCGCTAAACATGATTGAGGTTAAGCAAGTCGCCGACTACAACGAAGCAAAAATTAAGTATTTTGCTAGTCAAGAACAGAGGTAAAAATGGCTGAAAATATTGTCGAGTCGATAATTGTAAAACTTGGGTTAGACGGCTCACAATATAATCGTGAAGCCGAAAAAGCCAAGTCAAATAATGACAAGCTGAATAAGTCTGTCAGTGAAACAGATAAGATCGTTGGCAACGTAACAAAGACTTTAGCGCGGTGGTTTAGTGTAGCTGCCGCTGCTACTGGTATTCTTAGAATGGTTGATCAAGTTCAAAAGCTTAATGACGAGCTTTATCATCTTGAGCGCAATTTAGGAATGTCAGCAAATACTATCAAGAACTGGCAAGGCGCTGCTGGTGCAATGGGTGGTTCTGCTCAGGGCATGACTGAATCAATCAAATCCCTAAACATGGGAATGAACGATTTTGTCACAATGGGCGATACTACCCTATTGCCATTCATGAATGCTTTGGGTGTTGGCATGGTCGATGCTCAAGGCAAACTAAGAAAAACTGATGATGTGATGTTAGACCTTGCGGATTCATTCTCTAAAATGGACCGTGAGCAAGCATTTTCTATTGCCTCAAAAATGGGAATTGATGAAGGCACATTCAATACGCTTGTACAAGGGCGTAAAGAAATGGAGAAGATGCTTGAATATCAATCTAAGATGTACAAGTCCTCCGAAGAAGAATTAAAAGCATCTCGTCAATTAGCGCAAAACCGTGCTTTGCTTGGTCAGCATTGGGAATCACTTAAAACAATGATGGCAAATGCTATCATCCCGTTATTTGTGAAGCTTAGCGAGGTTGCGCTTGGTATATTTGAATATCTTCAAGAAAACCAACAAGCAGTACAGGCGGTATTCAAAGGAATATCATTTGTAGTTGGCGCTATTCTCATCCCAATTCTGGCAAAGGCTACAATTGCGGCTTTAGCGTTTATCGCTCCATTCGCTCCATTTATTTTAGTTGTAGGTGCTTTAGGTGCGGCATTTGGCTTGCTATATGATGACTATAAAACTTGGGCAGAAGGTGGTAAGTCTTTATTCGATTGGGGCGCATTCAGAAAGTATATTGATGACTCAACCTTATCGACTGATAATCTTAAAAATGCATTTAAAAACTTAACCAAAGAAATCATGAGTAGCGCAATGCCTACTTTGCAAGGCTATGCTGAAGTAATTCAAAAATTATTGAGTGGCGACTTCAGAGGCGCTGGCGCTCAAGCTTGGGCAATGATTAAACAATTTGGTGCAAACGTTGCTGGTGTTGTTGATGATTTAACAGGCCAAGCACAAGGAACACTAGCTAATGCTGTTGGCAATCTTGTAAATCCAAACACCCCCTCCCCTTCTTCTCCATCAATTGCAAGCGCAACATCAAAAGGCGGTAATGCAATTTTAGACTTGATTGCAAAAGGTGAAGTTGGAACCACTGGCGCAAGTGGCTACAACGTGGCTTATCGCGGGGCCCGAATCTCCGCACAACAAAAATTTGGTAAAGACTTATCTCAATTAACAATTGGGCAAGTTAAAGAATTGCAAAAGGCTAATCTAAATGAACAGAAATCTAGGGGTATTCCTGCTAACCGCAGATCCTCGGCAATGGGTCGTTATCAGTTTATTTATTCTGGCTTTGATGACTATATCCGTGCTGCTGGATTAAGCGATAAAGACATGTTTAGCCCTGAAAATCAGGATGCTATGGCTATGGCAATCTTAAGCAAGGGTAAGTATGGATTAAATGCGGTACGTGCTGGCAAGGCCACCCCTGAGCAATTCCAGAATAACGTACTTGCGGCTCGTTGGGCTTCTATTCAGAAAACTACTGGTGGCGGCGTTCATGATGCGGCTGGATTTAATAAGGCTACAATTGGAAATCAAGCTGTTGCTGCCGCACTTCAATCCACTCGTCAAGGTGATTTTATTGACTTAACCAAAGCTAGACAGAATCAATCTGCTGCAAACAAAGCCAATGAAGTTCAGGTGAATGTAGGAGATATTAATATTCAGACTTCATCAAGCACTGTAACTGGTAATGTTCAAGACGCAATGGGCGCTGTTAAAGATCAATTCTATCAATTCCGAAATTCATTTAATTAGGTGATATATGTTAGCTGGAATGCCTTCTGTACCCGACTTTATACCAGTGGAAGCTTTGACAAATGTCGGTCTTTCATTAGGTGGCGCTGCTTTAATCAATGGTGTATTCGGCAAAACATGGGGGATTGTCAATCAATTTGGCATACCTATTGTTTTAGCTGATACTGTCGTAAGCATGAATTACGATGCTGGATCTAGCATTTCAAAATATCCAGTAGAGCAAGGTTCATTTGCTTCATACAACAAAGTTAATGCTCCTTCTATGGCTACTGTTTCAATGGCGAAGGGTAGTGGCGGCCCACAAGAAAGAGGTGGTTTATTAGCTCAGATTGAAGCTCTACTAAAATCAACTGTAAGCTTTCATATTATTACCCCTGAATACGTTTATCTAAATTATCAGATTGTTGGTATCAATCATGCCCGCTCTGCTCAAGATGGGGCAACAATGATTACAGCAAACATTGACCTTGAAGAAGTGCTAGAAGCTAAAGTGGAATATTCTATTGAAGAAGTAAAAGCGCCTAGCGACTCCAAAACAGTAGATGGTGGAGCTAAACAATCTGTTAGTGTTCTTGGTGGCAATAATGCAATTGGTAATGCAGTAAGAGGAATTTTCGGATTATGATTTATCAAGTTCCTTTAGCACAAGTCCCGAACCAATTTTTCACCACATCACTAAATGGCGTTACTTGGGCAATCACGCTAGAAACTCGATTAAATAATTTATATATCAGTTTATCTAATAACAATGATGGCGATGTATTATTAAATCGCATATGCCTAAACCAAACCTACTTAGGGCATGGTTTTATCTTTGTCGACATAGATGGAAATAGTGATCCTGAATACACAGGCTTAGGCACTCGTTATTTACTTATATGGACAGACGAAGTATGATTTTATAGTGCCTAGCCTGACGGGGTGAAAGTGAAGATAGCCTATTCACGTGGCACACCAAAATCATTTAAATTGGTTATTGCATTCTCAATAGTAAATATATATAATAAATAAAACAATGGAGATTAATGTGAATATTTTAAGTTTATTTAATGGTATTAGTGGCTTGCATTTGGCATGCGATAGAGCAGGAATTAAGGTTGATACTTGCTATTATTCTGAAATTGATAAATACGCAAATAAAGTAACTGAACAGCATTATCCAAATGACATTGCTTTGGGTGATGTAACAAAATGGAAGGATTGGGACATTGACTGGTCTAGCATTGATCTAGTTGGAGCTGGTTTCCCTTGTCAGGCTTGGAGTGTCGCAGGTAAACAACTAGGTGATAAAGATGAGCGTGGAATGTTGTTTTGGACAACACTTGATATTATTGCTCACGTTTTAAAACACAATCCAAATGCGAAATTCTTGATGGAAAATGTCAAGATGAAGAAAGATTTTGAACAATACATCACGCATCACACAGAACAAGCTCTAGGTTATGTTGAAAAAATATTAATTAATTCAGCATTGGTTTCAGCTCAAAATAGAGAAAGGTATTATTGGACCAACTTCAAAGTTAATCAACCAGAAAATAGGTCTATTATGCTAATAGATGTTGTTGAACATATTACTAATCCAGTTGAAAGACCTTGCAACATTAGAATAAATTCATCCTCCTCTAGTGTAGGATTAAAACATGTTGGCAATGCGACAGACATTAACGGACATGAGCAAAGAAAAAGGGTTTACAGCATTAATGGAAAATCCCCAACATTGCAGTCTTGTAGTGGCGGGAATCATGAGCCAAAAATTCTCATAAGTAATAAAGGATACAGAAAGCTAACACCATTAGAGTGTGAAAGATTGCAAACACTTCCCGACAATTGGACTGAATGTTTATCTAAAACTCAGCGCTATAAGTCTATTGGGAATGGTTGGACTATTGATGTTATATCTCACATCTTAAAACATATTTAGTGTTAAACTAGTCTCCAATACGGAGGCTTTTTATTGTGAAGAAAAAGGTCATTAAAATAACGCTAACATTGCAAGATGGCGTTCAAACTTTTACAGCCGAAGGTGACAACCGATTGTCGTCTACTGGATTAGCCATATCCACAAATATCACATATGGTAATGGGGCGATTTCACCGACTGCTCAAATCACTGCTTACGGCCTCCCCCTTTCTACAATGAATAAGCTTATGCGTATTCAATGGAATACCATGCAAGCTATTTTAAACATGGTCAAGATTGAAGTTGGGGAGCAAGGACAGCCATTAAAAGTTGCTTATGAAGGGAATATTACCTTTGCAACAATCAATATGGATGGCGCACCAAACCCACCATTAGTTATTACTAGTCAAATGGCTGTAGTTGAAAAAATGCGTCCCACTGATCCATTTACCATTCCAAAAGGTGAAGAAGTTGATGCGGCTGATATTGTTAAATTCTTAGCAAAAGATATGCAGTATGAATTTGAAAATTACGGGGTTACTCATATCTTAACAGACACCACACTGAACGGCTCAAATATAGAAAAAATTGAGAAGTTAGCTCAAATGTGCGACTTTGATTTGTACATCGAACAAAGATTGATTGTTATTTGCAAAAAAGGTGGAGATAGGGAAGTTAAAATCCCAGTAATTACACCTAAGACGGGATTAATTGGCTACCCTGCACCAGATCAAAGAGGGATAACATTTAGTTGTGCGTATGATCCGCTTGTTAGATTTGGTGGTATTGTGCAAATCAGAGAGAGCATTATAGGTGATGTTGTCAATCAAGATTGGCGTGTATATGGTCTTGTTGCTACACTTGAGGCAAATATCCCGCAAGGCAAGTGGCAAATGAATGTGAATGCAACTTGGAGGAACTCAAAAGATGCAGCAGTCCAACGCTAGTGGCTTTAACATCAATAATCTTGGTGGGGCTAAAGAATTTAAAGCAAATATTCTCTCAATTCTATCTAGTGAACTAAACACTGGTGAAGTTGTAGAGATAACAGAAGTTTATTCAAATGACAATGGTCCAGTCGGTTTTGTTTCTGTTAAACCTATGCTTTATCGTATTGGTGCGGATAACAACAATCTAGAGCTAGGAGAAATCCATAATGTGCCGTATTACCGAATACAAGGTGGAAAGAATGCAGTTATATGTGACCCACAAAAAGGCGACATAGGATTTTGCGTATTTGCGACTCGTGACACATCATTGTTAAAGCGAACTCGCTCAAGAGTCGGCCCAAACGTAAATCGCATTTGCGACCAGTCGGACGCATTCTTAACAATGACATGGAGCAAAGAAGAAGCTGAACAATATATCTGGTTTAAGGGTGATGAAATCCATATCAAGGCAAATTCAAAAATTGTTCTTGATGCTCCTGAAGTTAGCATAACAGGAAAATTAACAGTATCAGGCATAATTGAATCTTTAACTGATATAATCACTAAAGGTATTAGTTTGTTTACTCATAAACATGGTGGAGTTCAAAGAGGCTCTAGCGATACAGATGGTCCAAAGGCTTAATTATGCAATTACATGAGTTATTCTGGTTCTTTATTGGTTTTGTGGCAGCATTTATTGTTTTGCATTCAGCAAGAAGTATTGCTTATGCAGTGGCGGCATTTTTCACCTTGTTGATCGTACTAAATATCATGGGGGTGAATATTTTATGAAAACAATGTTCTTAAATCCGAAAACTTGGGATTTAGCTTTAGACACACAAGGAAATATTGCCGTAGCTACCGAAGAGTATCAACAAGCACAAGACATTGCGTGTTCATGTCGTGTTTTTCTTGGAGATGACTATTACAATAAGAATGATGGCATCCCTTATTTAGAGTCAATCATGGGCAAATTTGGCTATCCAATATCTTTATATCAACGCCATTTACAAGAAAGATCCCTGCTTGTTTCTGGTGTAGTATCAGTTAATGTAAAATTGGCTTTGGATAAAGATCGTGTAGCGTCTGGATCTATTGAGTTTACGAATGATAAAAATCTTAGCGGAGTAGTGGGCTTATGATCCCAAAGATAGAAATAACTGATGTTGGTTACTCGGTTCCAGATACCGAACAAATCAACAATGGCACATGGGAAATGATTGATGACTCCTTTGGGGGTAATGTTTCTCGTGTTCAAGGTTCGCCTCAGTACCAATTAAACACTTCATGGACTGCTGTAATTAAAGATTGTTACGACAAGCTTGTTTATTTGGCCAATCAATATGACCCACGTTACGCGCAAGGTATTTTTCAAGATGCTATTGGTGAGCTTTATTTTTTAACAAGAAAGCTTGCTACCCGTTCTCAATGCCCTGTTGTGTTTGAGGGCTTGTCTGGCGCTCCTATTCCAGAAGGTTTTGCTGTTCAGGATTTGTCTGGTCGAACTTGGCGAACTAATGGGACTTATAATATTGGTTCAAATGGCAAAGTGACGATTACAGTAACTTGTGATGAGGCTGGAGCTATTGAAGCACTACCAAACTCTATTGTTGTTATCCCAACATCCATTAATGGTCTTGACCGTGTTTACAATGAAGATAGTGCGGTAATGGGGTATGACGAAGAGAGTCGTGTTGATTTTGAGGTGCGCCGAAAAGAGTCTGTAGCAATCAATTCTAAAATGACTGATTCAGCTACACTTGGCGCAGTTCTGGCAGTTCGTGATGTTGTAGATGCTTATGTAATTTCAAATCCAACTGATGCTACTGTAACAGTAGGCTCAACAAATTATCCGTTAATCCGCAATTCTATTTGTGTTTCTGTTGTTGGTGGCAATGATTATGATGTAGCAAAAGCCGCTTTTATTAAAGCTGGTACTGGCTGCTCTTGGAATGGCAATACAGACGTGACAGTAATTGCTGAGGATTATCCATCTAACCCGCCACAATATCCAATTAAGATTTTACGTCCTGATTTTCTTGATATTTGGGTAAAAGTTATTGTTAAAGATAAAGATGCGATTTCTTACACTATTGAGCAAGAAGTCATTAATCATATTCTGACTAGCGCCGCTTCTGGTGAAAATAAGGTTCGCATTGGCAAGGATTTTATCCCAGCCGATTATATTTGCGGTATGCCAAAAATCGGATTAAAGGGAATTGTAGCAAGCACAGATAATGCCACATGGGTTAATGAAATTCCTATTGGCATTGATCAATTTCCGTCTTTAAATTCTTTCAGGATTTCTATTGAGGAAAGCTAATGGAGAATATTAAAGATACGATAATGTCGCAGTACGCACATAGCCCTACAATATTGGCACTTATTGATGGCATTAATGAAGTAATCGATCCTCAATATTTTATTGATGATTTTTATGAAAAGGTTTACCGACTGTCTAGTGCAGAAGGCTTTGGCTTAGATATTTGGGCAGATAAAGTTGGTGTATCTCGTTTTGCCAAAACCGCCGATCCCAATGCTAAGACATTTGGCTTCCAGCCAGATTATCAGCCATTTAATACCTATCCTTTTTCTGATGGCGGTGCGTTTGCCTCTTATCGCTTAACCGATGCAGACCTAAGAAAACTAATCATCATCAAGGCAGCTTCAAATATCCTCTATGCAACTGCATGGAATATTAACAAGTTCTTGCTAATGGTTTTTGATGGTCGCAAGGCTTATTACGATATTATAGGTCATATGTCAGCCGAATATGTTTTTGAGTTTGCATTAACTCCATTTGATCGACTTATTGTCTACACTCTTAAAATGTTACCAATGCCTTCAGGTGTTGGAATATCATACAAAGAGATTGATGTGGATAGGACATTTGGCTTTAATGGCTCAGAGTTGAGCAACTTTAACAATGGAGTTTTCTATAGTGGCTAATCCTATATTTATCCCGATAGCATTTGCTGCTAACGGAATTAAGAATCTTATTCAAAAGGTTCGGCAAGTCGGACAAGATCCAGAAGATTTTACATGGAATGAAGGCGCGCCCTTAATTACTATGACAAAAATCGAAGATGGCGGTAAAGCGCCAAAAGGTCAAGATGTAAATGGTGTTCTTAACGCCCTGTCTGAGCATGTCATCTATGGTCAAAATGGCAACCGTTATATATGGTCGCAAGATGTTGTGGATGAATTTGGTGGCTACGCATTGGGAGCAATTGTTCAATCCAATGACACAACAAAAGAATTTAGAAGCCTTGTAGCTAACAACACAGTAAACCCGAATAATGGGCTTGGTGGAGCTTGGGATGTTTATAGCGGGCAAGGAAGCATTCCGACTGCAACAAGTACAACCGCAGGCATTACGAAGGTTTTAAATGTCTTAAATAGTAATGATGTTGGATCTGCTTTAAGTGCTGCTCAAGGCAAAGCTTTGAAAGACATCTTTGATAAGTTTTCGCTTAATACTGGAACAAATGGAGAATTGAAAATACCTATTGGTAATTTGACATTTGTTGCTAAATGGGGGAAAACCCCAAATCAAGATGTTCCCTCAAGTGGATCGCCTGTTAGTGTATCATTTGCAACAGCATTCCCGAATGCATGCTTAAACCTACAATTAACACCAGACGCAACTGGCGGCACCAATCCAAATGCATTTGCATCGGTTTTAACAAAAAGTCGAACAGGATTTACCGCTTATTTATATGAATACACACCAACAACACAGAATGTTGGTATTTCATGGCTCGCAATAGGATACTAATATGACCAATCCATCACTCATTACAACCTCGTTCGCTGAAAATGGCGATAAAAACATTATTCCAGAATCAGTTGGCGCTGAACCGCAAAATGCGACCATGCAAGTTGGATTCCCTCCAATCACT
>NZ_RBIE01000005.1 GCF_003633715.1 Thermovibrio guaymasensis | reverse complement strand
CTTTCCCTCTCTTCTGGGGCTTTGTCAATTTGGTCGTAGGATACTTCTTGGGCCTTTCCTGTTAAGGATAGGCAGTGGGTGATCGCTGCTGTGAGGGTTGTTTTTCCGTGGTCAACGTGGCCAATTGTTCCCACGTTCTTGTGGGGCTTCGTCCTTTCAAACTTCTGCTTTGCCATCTCTATCCTCCTATAAATAGCCGTATTGAGTTTTAAAAGACCTACTCTTGCAGGCTGGTATTATATGCAAAGAGCCCAAAATGTAAAGGGTTAAAAGAGGCCCCAGAGGGGCCAGACCGTTACTTATTCCTCTCGCCTATTATCTGCTCAGCAACGTTTGGAGGAACTTCCTCGTAGTGGCTGAACTTCATAATGTAGGTAGCACGACCTTGAGTCATTGAACGTAAATCTGTAGCGTATCCGAACATCTCGGCAAGTGGAACGAGAGCTCTAATAACTTGAGCGTTTCCGCGGGCTTCCATTCCCTGAACCCTACCACGCCTCTTGTTAAGGTCACCGATTACGTCTCCCATGAACTCTTCTGGGGTTGTAACCTCAACCTCCATAATAGGCTCAAGGAGAACAGGGTTAGCCTTCTTAGCACCCTCTTTAAAGGCAATGGAGCCTGCAATCTTAAAAGCAAGCTCTGATGAGTCAACCTCGTGGTAGGAACCATCAAAGAGGGTTACCTTGATGTCGGTCATTGGATAGCCGGCAACTACTCCAGTCTCCATTGCCTCTCTAACGCCTGCTTCAACAGCTGGGATGTACTCCTTAGGAACAACTCCACCTTTAATTGTCTCGTGGAACTCAAATCCTTTACCCCTTTCAAGGGGCTCAATCTTGAGCCATACGTGTCCGTACTGACCGCGACCACCGGTCTGCTTG
Source organism: Thermovibrio guaymasensis (assembly GCF_003633715.1). Classification (NCBI taxonomy): domain Bacteria; kingdom Pseudomonadati; phylum Aquificota; class Aquificia; order Desulfurobacteriales; family Desulfurobacteriaceae; genus Thermovibrio; species Thermovibrio guaymasensis. Next base: position 56,478 of record NZ_RBIE01000005.1, on the reverse strand, counting down.
ATGAATTTACCCTCTTGAGTAACCTCGCTCCTAATAGTCTCCCTGTAAGCAACCTGAGGCTTACCTACGTTAACCTCAACTCCAAACTCCCTCTTTAGACGGTCAACGATAATTTCAAGGTGGAGCTCTCCCATACCGGAGATAATCGTCTGACCTGTTTCATGGTCAGTAGCCACTCTAAAGGATGGGTCTTCCTTAGCCAACTTCTGGAGAGCTATTGAAAGCTTTTCCTGGTCAGCTTTAGTCTTAGGCTCAACGGCAATAGAGATAACCGGCTCTGGGAACTCCATTGCTTCAAGGAGAATAGGGTGTTCAGGGTCACAGAGAGTATCTCCAGTGTAAGTCTCCCTTAAACCAACGGCTGCAGCTATATCTCCAGCACCTAGAACTGGAATCTCCTCACGCTTGTTCGCGTGCATACGGAGGATCCTTGCAAGCCTCTCTTTCTTGTCCCTTGTAGCGTTGTAAACGTAAGAACCTGACTCCATAAGTCCGGAGTAAACCCTAATAAAGGTAAGCTGGCCTACGTATGGGTCTGTAAGGATCTTAAAGGCAAGTGCAGCAAATGGAGCGTCGTAAGAAGCAGGTCTCTCTTCCTCCTCTCCGGTCTTTGGATTAATCCCTTTAACCGGTGGAATGTCAAGCGGAGATGGAAGGTAATCTACGATCGCATCAAGAAGGGGCTGAACACCCTTGTTCTTAAACGCTGAACCACAGAGCATTGGGAAGAACTTAAGCTCAATTGTTCCTTTCCTGAGGGCAGCTTTAATTTCATCTTCAGTAATCTCTTCGCCCTCAAGGTACTTCATCATTATCTCTTCATCAACATCGGCAATAGCCTCAAGCATCTTCTCACGCCACTCTTCGGCAAGGTCCTTGAGGTCCTCTGGAATCTCTTCGTAGTGGTACTTTGCTCCGAGGGTTTCCTCTTCCCAAACAATTGCCTTCATTGTGATAAGGTCAACTACGCCTTTAAACTCATCCTCGGCGCCGATAGGAATCTGAACAGGAACGGGCTTAGCACCTAACTTCTCTTCAACGTCGGCAACTACCTTGAAGAAGTCGGCACCTATTCTGTCCATCTTGTTAACGAAGATAATACGGGGAACCCTGTACTTGTCTGCTTGACGCCAAACAGTCTCAGTCTGAGGTTGAACACCACCTACTGAACAGAGGATCGTTACAGCACCGTCAAGAACCCTTAGGGAACGTTCAACTTCAATTGTGAAGTCAACGTGTCCGGGAGTGTCAACGATGTTAATCCTATGGTCTCTCCAGAAGCAGGTAGTTGTAGCGGAGGTAATTGTAATACCCCTCTCCTTCTCCTGCTCCATCCAGTCCATCTCGGCCGCACCTTCGTGAACCTCACCAATTTTGTGGATACGGCCGGTGTAATAAAGAATACGCTCGGTAGTTGTTGTCTTACCGGCATCAATGTGGGCAATAATTCCGATATTCCTAACTTTTTCAAGGGGAACTTTAATCTTCTTAATAAGAGCCTGCTGTTTGCTCAAGGCATCCTCCTAAATTACTGTTAATTACCACCTGTAGTGAGCAAAGGCCTTGTTAGCCTCAGCCATCTTGTGGGTATCCTCCTTCTTCTTGAAGGCCCCACCTCTTTCGTTGTAAGCGTCAATGATTTCGTTTGCAAGCTTGTTAACCATTCCGCGCTCAGAACGAGCACGTGCAGCGTCCACGAGCCACTTAAGGGCAAGGTGCATTTGTCTTCTTTCGCTTACTTCCATCGGAACCTGATAAGTTGCACCACCAACACGGCGTGGACGTACTTCCATTAAAGGTTTTACGTTCTCTACAGCCTTGTGAAAGACCTTGAGAGGGTCTTCTCCCAACTTCTCCCTGATAATGTCAAAAGCACCGTAAACGATTTTCTCAGCCTTACTCTTCTTACCGTCCTTCATTACCTTGTTTATAAGCTTTGCTACAAGCTTATCACCGTAGACAGGGTCTGGGAGAATTTCCCTTGGTGGAACTGGTCCTTTCCTGGGCATCGCTTTCCTCTCCTAATTATTTTTTCTGATCTTTAGGTCTCTTTGTTCCGTACTTGGAACGGGACTGCCTTCTTCCTTCAACTCCGGCAGCATCAAGAGCTCCACGGATAATTTTGTACCTAACACCTGGAAGGTCCTTAACCCTTCCACCCCTTACAAGAACAACTGAGTGTTCCTGAAGGTTGTGACCGATACCGGGAATGTAAGCTGTAACGGAAATACCGTTTGAAAGCCTCACCCTTGCAACTTTACGAAGGGCTGAGTTTGGCTTCTTAGGTGTAGTCGTGAAAACCCTTACACAAACACCCCTCTTCTGAGGGTTACCCTGTAGAGCAGGGGCCTTTGAGCGCTTAACCTTCTTCTCGCGCCCCTTCCTAACCAGCTGGTTAATTGTGGGCATACTACTCCTCCTGATATAGTTTGACGGGCTGAATATAAGCAAAGGGAAAAGAGTTTGTCAAGGAAAATAATATGGAGAAAGAGGGAAAGGGCAAGAGAAAGGGAGTCCTTCTAAATCTTCTCAGATCGTTTCTTTAGGAGCTCCCTTGAAATTATAAGACTCTTTCGGAGCTTATTCAAAGACTCCTTCATACTAATTAGGTCTTTATCGGCAATAGGACTGAGCTCAGGATTGAACTCAAAGTTCCCCTTTGCAATTTCATCAGCAAACCTCTGAATCTTCCTATAATCTGAAGAGGAAACAACAGCGTAGATAGATGTAATGAGGAAGAGAATAAAACCTAAAACAAGCTCATAGATAAAGAGCTCTTTCAAAAGTCTAAGTACGAGGTGTGAATCTGAAATCTGACTTTTTAAAACGGTGTAAGAAAGAACAAGTAAAGAGAGGGCAACGAGCCAGTAAAGGATTCCCATTCTCAAAGGATAGGAAAGATTTATTCTCAAGTCCGAAAGGAAAAAGAACCTTAAAACCCTTTTCATAACCTCCCCTTTAGAACCCTTAAGAAAATTATAGTTTCATAAATTTAAATTTCAAGAAATACCTTAAAAATATTCGGAATTCAGAACAGATAAACGTTTTAAAAGGTTTTATTTCTTCTATAAGGAGTTAATTATTCAGGGAAGAGAGAAAAAGGGGCAAAGCCCCGGTTAAACGCCCTTCTTCTTTAACTTTCTCCTCTCAAGTCTGTTGAGGGCCTCTATAAAGGCGAGGGCTGAGGCCCTGACAATATCAGGGTCAACTCCTCTACCGCTAACCCTGTAACCGTCGCCTTCAATCGTTACAAAAACTTCTGCTAAAGCATCAGTTCCGGCAGTCAAGGCCCTAATCTTAAAGTCCCTTAGCTGAATTTCGTCCCCCAATCCTAAAGCGTTCTTAATAGCCCTGTAAGTTGCATCAACAGGTCCGTTGCCAACTGCAAGGCCCAACTTCTCTCCTTCCGGAGTCTTTATCTTTACAGTTGCAGAGGGAATTACTCCTTCGCCGCTAACTGCCTGGTTGTATAGGAGCTGATACGTCCTCTCTTTCTCCCCTTCAAGGCCTTCAATTATAAGCTCAAGGTCAACGTCGTAAATCTCCTTCTTCCTTGAGGCAAGTTCTTTAAACTTCTTAAAAGCCTCTTCAAACTTCTCAGGAGAGAGCTCCACCCCCATCTCTTCCAGCTTTTTCTTAAAAGCGTGCCTTCCTGAGTGTTTACCTAAAACGATCTTACTCTCCGTTAAACCTATGTCGGATGGCCTCATAATTTCGTAGGTTTCAGGGCACTCAAGAACTCCGTGCTGGTGAATTCCAGATTCATGAGCAAAAGCGTTATCACCAACGATCGGTTTAGTCTTTGAAATCAGAACGCCGGTTAACCTGCTTACAAGCTGAGAAGTCTTGTAAATTTGAGTGGTGTCAATATCTGTGTAGACGGGAAACTGATCAGAACGAACTTTAATGGCCATAACAACTTCCTCAAGGGCAGCATTCCCCGCTCTCTCACCAATTCCGTTTACAGTACACTCAACTTGACGAGCACCTGCCTTAACCGCCATCAGTGAGTTTGCAGTTGCAAGACCAAGGTCGTTGTGGCAGTGGACGCTAATTATCGCTTTCTTTATGTTTGGTACGTTCTCCTTTATGTAGAGGATCTTCTCGTACCACTCGTCAGGAATGGCATAACCTACAGTATCGGGAATGTTCACTACCTGAGCCCCTGCCTCTATTACGGCCTCTACAACCTCACACAAGTATTTAAGGTCCGTCCTTCCTGCATCCTCGGCAGAGAACTCAACTTCCGCCCTTCCCTCGCTTATTTCCTTAATCAGTTTAACAGCATTAACGGCCCTCTTTAGAGCTTCTTCACGGCTCATCTTCAACTTGTACTTTAAGTGAATATCAGAGGTAGCTATGAAAGTGTGAATCCTTACCCTGTTTCCCTCCTTCAAAGCATCCCAGGCCGTTTTTATATCAAGCTCAACTGCCCTTGCAAGGGAACAGACGGTAGAGTTTTTTACTTCCTTTGCAATTCTCCTAACAGCCTCAAAGTCGGCTGGAGAACTAACTGCAAAGCCGGCCTCTATAACGTCAATCCCGAGCCTCTCAAGCTGCTTAGCTATTTGAACTTTTTCATCTACCGTTAGATTAACCCCGGGAGTCTGCTCTCCATCCCTCAAAGTAGTATCAAATATGTACAGCTTCTCCCTATTCAACTTTTCCTCCAAATGCAAATTATTTGCAATTAAACTTATAGGTGAAAACGTAAAATTTCAACACTCTACTTGACTCTCATGAGCTTAACTAAAACAATGCCCGCTATGAAACCTCCTATGTGGGCAAACCAGGCAACGCCTCCCATCGAGAGGTGAGTAGCCGAAACCATAGCACTAATAAACTGAATCGTAAACCAAGCAGCAATCCAGACGGCAGCCGGAACGGCAACTATATCAACTAAGAAGAAAATGAAAACGAGGGTAATTATCTGAGCCCTCGGGAAGAGAACTGCATAAGCTCCCAGAACTCCACTTATTGCTCCTGAAGCTCCTATTAAAGGTATGTTAGAGTTCGGGTAAACTAGAACCTGAATAAGCGCAGCAACTATTCCGCAAACAGTGTAGAAAATAAAATACTTTAATTTACCAAGCTTATCCTCAACGTTATCACCAAAGACCCAAAGGAAGAGCATGTTTCCTAAAATGTGCATCCAACTACCGTGGAGGTACTGGTAAGAAACGAGGTTTCCGTAAGGAGTAAGGGGATCTGGAGGAGGAATGTCAACTCCGTGGGTTATCTCGTATGGAATTACAGCAAACATTGAAATAAAGACTTTCCTTAAATCAGGAGGAAGAATTACTTCGTAGAGAAAAACAAAAAAACAGATTATTATTATTAAAATAGTAACAACCGGCGTAGTCCTACTAGGATTAATATCCTTTAGGGGAATCAATTTTCTCTCCCTAACTGGAGGAATACTTTAAAAAATCGACTAAAGGTTTAGGTTTACTTAAGTAAAAACCTTGGATAAGAATAGAACCAGGAATTTTTTCAGAAATTTTCATCACCTCTTCTAAAGTTTCCTTATCCTCTATAGCTTCAAAGATAACATACTTTCCCAACTTGCTTGCCATACTACAAACACTTTCTACAATTCCCCGAGTAATAGGATCTCTTATATTTTTTGAAAATGCAGAACTAAGTTTTAGAAATTTTGTTTTTTCATACCTAATCATAGTTAAAAACTTATCAAGGTTAGCATATCCACTTCCAAAATCATCTAAAGCAATGTCTACTTCGTACTTAGTTAAGTAATTTACCATCTGCGTAAAGTCAAAGTTCTCCTGTTCGGTTACCTCCAAAACAAGTCCTCCCGTCTTCTCCTTAGCAAGTTCCTTAAGTTCTTCGAGAGACCGATGAATAGTAGGATCGAAATACGAAGATGGAAATAAGTTCAAGAAAATTTTAAAATCCCTAGGCTTACAAATTCCCTCTATAAGCGATCTCAACTTCTCCAATACTAATAAATCAAAATCAGTCATTAACTTTTCTCTTTTTATAACGTTAATAAATTTCCCAGCTGAGACTAAATTATTTCCTAATTTTATGCGAGATAGAACTTCTACGCCTATAATAGAACCACTATTTGCCTCAAAGATAGGTTGACAGAACAGCAGAAGAAAATCTAGATCCTTTTTATTTTTAAAAAATTTTAAAACTTCCAAATCAATCTTAACTAAAGATATTAATTTTTCATAATCCTTTTCTGTTAGCGTTCTGTTCTCTTGCTCACTTTTTAAAAAAATCTCTAATTCTTCAATAAACAGAGAAACTGCTGCCTCATCAAACTTAAAATTTTCTAACAACTTCTTCATATCTAAGAAAACCAAACTAATGTAATCATCAACTATATCTCCTATTAACAAATTCTTCTCTGTTTTTTCTTTAGCCTCGGTAAAAATAGATAAAACAATCTGCCTATACTTCTTTTCTTCTTCTTTAAGCGGATAAGCTATTATGTAACCTCTATAAACATCTTTTTTAAAATCGATGAATTCAAAAAAAAGTAAATTCGATTTTAGTGATTCAGGAATACTTCCATGTAAATTCTCACAGAAATTCAGAAAAATATTTCTAGAAGTTGTCGTACTAGGTCCTTTCAGAAAAATAACACCTACAACTTTATCAACATTGACTGGATCAGCAAGCAACTTAAACAAAAGGTCCTGAGGATTTTTTTGCCATAAACTCTTAACATAGAAAAGTAAACTACCAAAAACATCAACTTCCTTGATTAGGGAAGTTGTTAAGAAAAAGGCTTTTTCAAAAGATTTACTCTTTAAATCAGACACTAACTCCTGGAGATTATCTAAAAATCTATAATAAGAAACTATTAACAAATTGGCATAATTATTGACAACATAGCTTTGAAGCATAAACTTCAAACTGTGTAGATAATTTTCTATTTTACTAAAATCGTATAAATCCAAATCAAATTCTTTTATCTCATCAGAAATAAAATGATTATACAAACTTTCTAAAACTTGCCCAATTACTTCAAACTCCTTATCCAATTCTTTAAATTTAAAACGAGAAACACGATTTAAATACTCAAGATTATTCTCTAAATATTTCCTATAGGCTGCTTGTTTTAAAAAAGAAATAAAATCATCCACTCTCCTTTCAGGAATTCCTTCCAAAATTCCCAACTTATGCAAGTTTAAAATTTTCTTTGAGAGGTTTTCAATAAAATCTACTAAATCATCGAGGCAAATTCCTAACTTTGCATGATTCTCAAAAACAGATAAGATATAAGATTTAATAGCTTGAATTTTCTTATCTTGTGATGAATACAAGAAATCTTTCGTTATTTCTACCTGTTTTCTTACAATTTCTGCCACATGAAACTCGTCCTTCACATATTTAGTAAAATCCCTGGATTTTGTTAAAAGGAGTTCTTCAAAAATCCTCTCTAACTCAGAATCTAAAGTCGTTTTATTTGAAAAATTTTTCTTATAAAATCTCCTAAATTTCATATCTTCTTTCAACAAATGTCTCACGACCCTAAAACAAAAAAAACTTAACTCCTTTCTTAATTGATCCAAATCTTCAAGATCTGCGAGTAAACGCAACCTTTTAAGCAAATTCTCATGTTCTTCTTTATGCTTCTCAAGATCCGGATAACCGATCTTCCTCATTAAGCTTTCTTCACGCTCTCTGTATTTTTCTATAAGAGGAATAAACTTCTCCTTAATTAAGGCAAAAACGTGATCTTTTTTTCCATGATCTAAGGCTTCTAAAACCTTTTTGAAGATTTTCAATAATAACTCACGTTCCCCGTCTATATCGGGAATACCAATACTAAAGGAATTTTTTCGAAATACCATCCCTTTCCTGATTTGGTAGTTTAAAGAAGTATATCAAGAGAATAATAAGAATAGGAAGAAACCGAGTAGGTTTACCCAGTACTTCCAAATCCTCCCTCTCCCCTTAACGTAGGGTCAAGGGTTTTAACCTCTTTTCCTTCAAGCGGGAAGAATCGCCTTGGTATGAGCTGAACGGCCCTCCACGGAAGTTGAGGCTCTGGAGCCCCAGGATTAATCTTAATCAGAGGAACTTTAATCGTCCCCCTATAAGTCATATCTATTATCCCAACGGAGTTTGCAAGGATGAAACCGCTTTTAAAGATTGAAGAACGAGGAACTAGATCAAAGTAGTAACCGGGAGGAGGAGAAACCCTAACTCCTGTATCAAAGAAGTAGAGGTTTCTCTCTTTCTTTATGAGTTTAACAAGGTGAAGGTCAAATCCACTGTCTGAAGTTCTCTTTTTAAAGGGAGGAAGGGCTCCCCCCTCAAGAGAGTACTTAAAGAAGGTCCTTTCCCAATCACTCCCAGCTATAAACTTAAGGAACTTCTCAAAGAAGAGCTCCGAACGCTCCTGGCTCTCTTCATCGTAAAGGGCATGGGCTAAGAGATTAGCTCCTTCACCCGTAAAGTAAAACCCTTCCTCAGTTTCTGAAGGGTTAAAGGGATTTAGGAGCTCCCTCAGCTCTTCCTCAAAGCCCCTTACCTTCGGAATGAAGAGGGTTCCCTCACCAAAAACTCCTCCAGCCTCCAAAAGGCCCCTAACGAAGTCAAGGTTAACCTCTTCCAAATTTGGTAGGGAAGGAAGGAGGAGCTTAAAGGAGCTCCCTTCCTTCTTTAACTCCCCACCTAGCAGGTTATAGAGCTTAACGGCAACGTCAAGGAAATCCTCACTAAACTCTATCTCCGTTCCCTTTAAAAAGACCCAACCGCAAGCCCAACTACTCATTGTCCTTCTCCGGCTCAGAGTAGAAACCTCCCTGCTCCCTTAACCTCTTCTCTTCCTCGGGAGTAACGTCTATGCGGCTAAGCTTAGGCCTACCCATCTGATCAAACTCAACGATTTTAACAGGAATGACATCGGAGACCTTAATGTGCTCAAATATGTTCTCCCTAACCTCAGGAGGGAGTTTTGATATGTGTATAAGGCCGACCTTTCCGGGAGCAAGCTCAACAAAGGCTCCGTAGTTTTCAACCCTCGTAACCTTTCCTAGGTAAGTGTTTCCAACTTCAAGGTCCCTCGTAACGTCCTCAATCATCTTCAAGGCCTGTGCCGCTGCCTCCTCTGAAGGAGCGGATACTAGAACCGTTCCATCCTCCTTAATCGTAATCTTAACCCCGGCCTTATCTATTATCGTTTTAATGGTCTTACCTGAGGGACCGATAAGGTCTCTCGTCTTCTCAGGCTCAATCTTAGTCGTAACAATCCTTGGGGCGTAAGGGGAAATTTCTTTCCTCGGTTGACTTATAACTTCATCCATCTTATCAAGGATGTAGAGCCTTCCCCTCCGTGCCTGTTCAAGTGCCTTTGAGAGGACTTCTCTGCTTATACCCTTAACCTTCAAGTCCATCTGGATTGCCGTAACGCCCTTCCTCGTTCCAGCCACCTTAAAGTCCATATCTCCAAGGTGGTCCTCATCCCCGAGAATGTCAGAAAGGACAACGAACTTATCCCCTTCCATAATGAGGCCCATAGCAATACCTGCAACCTGAGCCTTTATAGGAACTCCAGCGTCCATAAGGGAGAGGGAACCTCCACAGACTGTTGCCATTGAGGAAGAACCGTTTGACTCTAAGATGTCCGAAACGATCCTTATAACGTAGGGGAACTCCTCCTCCGGAGGAATCACAGGAGCAAGGGCCCTCTCTGCAAGGGCTCCGTGTCCAATCTCCCTCCTTCCAGGCCCTCTCATAGGGGCAATTTCACCAACTGAGAATGGAGGGAAGTTGTAGTGAAGCATAAACCTCTTTTGCTCTTCAGGTAGAAGGCCCTCAACGATTTGGTACTCTTCAGGAGTTCCCAAAGTTGTAGTAACTAGGGCCTGGGTCTGACCCCTCGTAAAGAGAGCTGAACCGTGGGCCCTCGGCAGTAGTCCAACCTCTATCGTAATTGGTCTAATTTCATCGGGCTTCCTTCCATCAATCCTAATTCCCTTCTCAAGAACCATCTTCCTTACAAACTCTTTCTCAGCCTCGTTAAACACTTCCTTGGCAAGGGCGTGATCCTCTTCAGGGATCTTCAGTTCTATAAGCATAAGCTCTTTAAGCTCCCTTAACTTCTCCCTTCGCTCGTGCTTATCAGATATGGTAATAACAGGTTCAATCCTCTCAAAGACCCACTGTTTTATCCTTTCCTTCGTCTCCTCATCAAGTGAAGGTGCAACAAACTGGTACTTAGGTTTTCCTGCAAGCTGGCGGAGCTCTTCTTGAGCTTTAACGATCTTCTTTATTTCTTCATGGGCAATCATAATTGCATCAAGGACTTCCTCTTCAGGAACCTGATCTGCACCCCCTTCAACCATAACGACGGCGTCCTCGGTTCCTGAAACAATAAGGTTAATATCTGCCTCTTGGAGCTCTTGATAGGAAGGGTTTATCTTCCACTCTCCCTTAACCCGGGCAACCCTAACTGCTCCGACTGGCTTTTCAAAAGGAATTCTTGAGATGTGAAGGGCAGCAGATGCTCCGTTTATAGCCAGAACTGCCGGATCGTTCTCCTGATCGGCGGAAATTACGAAGGCGACAACTTGAACGTCATTCCTAAAGCCTTTAGGAAAAATAGGTCTAATTGAACGATCAGTAACCCTAGACTTTAAAACTTCTTCGTCCGTAGGCTTTCCTTCCCTCTTTATGAAACCACCAGGAATCTTACCTGCAGCGTAAGCCCTCTCCCTGTACTCTACCAATAGGGGAAAGAAGTCTATATCCTCCCTCGGCTCATCGCTCATAACAGCAGTAACTAAGACCATAGTATCGCCCTGAGAAACGACAACAGAACCGTCGGCCTGTTTAGCGACTTTTCCCGTCTGAAAACGCAGAGGACGACCTCCAACTTCAACTGCAACTTCGGATATTGGCATAGAAAACCTCCAAAAATTGTGTTTTTCTTAATTAGAAATTTAATACAGATTAAGGAATAATATCACAGGGAAGGAAAGGGCGGGAGAGAAGGAAAGGGGCAGAAAGCCCCGAAAGATTACTTCCTGAGACCGAGCTTAAGAACGATGTTCCTGTACCTGTTAAAGTCCTTTTCCCTCAAGTACTTAAGGAGTTTCTTCCTGCGACCTACTAATCTCTGAAGGGCCCTCTTGTTGTAGTTATCGTGCTTGTGCTCTTTAAAGTGTTCAGTAAGGTTTTTAATCCTCTCTGTAAGAATAGCAATCTGAACCTCAGGAGAACCTGTATCTTTCTCGTGGAACCCGTACTTCTTAACGATTTCCTGAACTACATCCTTATCTAGTGGCATTTAAGACCTCCCATTACTGTTTCACCGGTGGCAAAAGGCAAGTGGAAATTTATCAAAGGTAGGTAAATTTGTAAAGTGGTTAAGGCGAAAATTCCTCCTTTATCCTTAAAAGGTTGCTTATAAGCTCGTCACAGCTCTTACTCCTCATAACAGAGTCGTTCAGCTTGGCCTTTCCCCTTATGCCTTTAAATAACTGAGTAATGTGGGCCTTTATCACTTTACAAGCCCTCTCCCTCTCAAAGAACTCCCACATCATACTAAGTTCCCTAAGGATAAAGTCAACCCTTTCGGGAAGTTTAACTTCAATGTCCCTCTTCTCCCTGTACTCCTTAAATATCCAGGGATTTGAAACTGCAGCCCTTCCAATCATTATACCGTCGCAACCTGTTTCTTCAAACTTTACGTCCACCTCTTTCCAGTCCCTCACATCACCACTTCCTATCACCGGAACCTTTCCAGCCATCTCTTTAAGGTCCCTTACTCTATCCCAGTTGGCCTTACCTGAAAAACCTTGCTTAGCGGTCCTTCCGTGAAGGGCTATTGCAGAAACTCCAGCAGACAGGAGGTTCTCTGCAATCTCCTCTAAGTTGTCCTCGTAAAACCCGAGTCTTATCTTGGCGGTTACCAGAACTTTATAGGGTTTTAAGGCCTTAACTGTCTCCTCAACGATCCTGCCCATTTCCTTTGGGAACTGAAGGAGATAACCTGCAGCCTTTGCCTTTAGGACCTTCTTAACTGAACACCCAAAGTTTATGTCTATCGCATCCGGCCTGTACTTCTTAACGAGAATCTCTGAAGCTTGGGCCACCTCTTCGGGATTCCTGCCGTAAACTTGAAGGTGAATGGGCCTTTCTAAATCGGTGAAGTAGGAGAGCTCCCTCTCATCTCCCCTATGGATAATTCCGGTTGCGTTCATGAGCTCCGAGTAGGTTCTATCTGCCCCCAGCTCCCTGGCAAGACGCCTGAAGGCCGAGTGAGTGTAACCTGCCATAGGAGCAAGGATAACTTCCCTCTCTATCTTAAGCACAGAAACCTCCTAAACTGCAAGCCTCAATCCCAACCTCTTAGCGAAGGAGTAAACCTCTTCAAACTCCTCAGGCGTTATCCTCCTGCATATCTCAGGATAGTCGCAGGCCTTGTAGTAGGGATAGTACTGATCCATAACGTTTGTATAGGTATTCCTCCCAAGGTTTTCCGCAATCCACTTTAAGACGGCCTTACTGTCTTCAGCCCAGTTTGGCATTACAAGGTGTCTAACAATCAGGCCCTTTTTCGCTATTCCAAACTCGTTAACCTCAAGGTCCCCTACCTGTCTGTGCATTTCAAGGAGGGCTTCTTTAACGACTTCTGGATAATCTGGAGCTTTTAAGTACTTGGCTGCAAACTCCCTGCTTAAGGTTTTAAAATCTGGCATGTAAATCTGAACGAGCCCTTCAAGCTCCCTTAGCACCTCTAGGCTCTCATAACCTCCACAGTTATAAACTATTGGAAGTTTTAAGCCTTTACCCCTTGCCTCATCAACGGCTGCAAATATCTGGGGAACCTGATGGGTTGGAGTAACCAGGTTTATGTTGTGGCACCCCCTTTCCTGAAGGTGGAGCATAATATCGGCTAAGTCTGAAAGTGAAATGTACTCCCCTTCCATAAGGTGGGAAATTTGGTAATTTTGACAGAAGACACACCCTAAGTTGCAACCTGTAAAGAAGATAGTTCCGCTCCCCCCGTAGCCTACTAAAACGGGCTCCTCTCCGAAGTGGGGGCCAAAGGATGAAACCATAGGTTCATCGGTAACCCTACAGAAACCCAGTTCCCCTTCACTCCTCTTTGATAAACACTCCCTAGGACAGAGCCTACAGGGAGATATAAAGGAGTAAAGTTTCTCTACCGTTCCCTCCACTTTAAACCGCCTGAATGTGTTTTAAGAACATGGTAGCAAAAGATCCCTTGGGAAGGAAAAAGAAGGCGTACTTCCCAATTACTTTAAAGTCCTTAACAAGGACGTAGGTCATACGGTAGTCCCCTTTAATTCCCAAAGCCCTCAAGCCCTCCAAAACTTCATCTAGACTGAACCCTTCCCCTTTTAAAACCTCCCGGTAGTAAAGAGCAGAAGTTAGGAGCTTTTTCTTATAGCCCAGAACAGTCCAGAACTTCGGAAGTCCATCAATTCTCTCTTCTAAACTTTCAGGTATGAAGAACCTTTCCTCTCCGTCAAAAATGTAATAGCCTGTAAACCTATCAATGAGGTAGAGCTCCAAACTCCTGTTCCAAAGGTAAGATAGGTAAGAGTCAAGGAGGAGGTTTTCACTCCACTTTAACCTCCTTCTCGGTTTATCAAGGAGCCTCTTAAGGAGCTCCTTTCCCCTAAACCAGTTTCCACCTATCCTCTGAACGTCGTAGTAGTTTATAAAGGCTTTCCTCTCTTTAAAGTTAAAACCTTCAACCTTTACGGCGAACTTGTTACCCTTTAGCTGTCCGATCTTAACTTTCCTTCTAATCTTCCCTAAGAACTTTAGAATAAACCACCTTTGGTCTTCTTTCTCTGAAATTAAATTCCCTAAAAACTCTGAGGAAGATACCTTCTGAAAGGTCAATGCAAATTTATCCTTCATACCTGCATAGGAAAGGTTAAACCTCTTTGAAACTTCCCTCGTTGTGTAATTCCTCTTTGCAAGGAGGTAGAGGTAGTGGCTTCCTTCCTCATCAATTTCAAACTCAGAAATCTCTTTAACTATAAAGTCCTCAGCCTCTCTTTTCTTCCAAAGGAACTTAACTTCTCTCAACTAAACCTCCAACGTAGAAAGAACCGGTTAGAACTACAGGATCTTTAAAATCTGAAACCCTTACCTCTTTAAGGATTCTTCCTTTTAAACCTAACTCTTTGGCCTTCTCTAAGAGCTCCTGTGCAGAAAGGCCCCGGGGAGGAGGAAGGGATACTGAGAAGAAATCTCCTCCCGAGTAGTCAAGGTAAGACTTAATCTCCTTCAGGTTGTCCTCAAGCTCCTTGTCCTTAAAAGCTCCAAAGATTACCGAAGCCTTTATTCCGAGCTCTTTCAAGGTATTAAAGAGAGCTCTCAGGGCCTGGCCGTTGTGGGCCCCATCAAAGATGAAGGGAGGAGCCTCTCTAAAAACCTCAAACCTTCCCGGAAGAAGTGAACTAAACTCCCTCGGAATAAGGAACTTCTTCCCCAAAAACCTCTCAGTCAAAACCTGAGCCGCCCTTATAGCCCCACACCCGTTTTCGGCGTAGTGGTCACCTACTAAACTCAAACTTATGGGAATTTGCCCCATGTAGAAGAACTCTGTTCCCTTAAGGCCCACTCTTACCCCTTCAGCCCAAAAGTCCTTTCCGTAGAGGTGGAGTTCTCCCCTAAAGTTATCCTTTAAAACCCTCAAAACTTCAGAAGGGTTACTAAGTGATACTCCAACCATACCCTCCTTCAAAACTGCAACCTTTTCCCCGGCAATCTCCTTAAGACTATTCCCTAACCAACCTCTGTGGTCAAGGGAAACCTTAGTTAAAAGTCCAACCTGATGTTCCAGAACGTTAGTCGCATCCAGCCTCCCTCCAAGACCTACCTCAAAAACTGCACAGTCAACACTTTCCCTTTTAAAAACTTCAAGGGCTAAAAGGAGGGAAGCCTCAAAGTATGTAAGCTCAAACCTCTCAACTAAAGGTCTAATACCCTTAAAGGCTTCATCAAGCCCTTCAGTGCTAACTTCTTTAAGGTTTACTCTGATTCTTTCGTTAAACCTGTAAACGTGGGGAGAAGTAAACAGACCTACACGGAAGCCCTGTTTCATTAAGGCCTCGGCAGTTAAAAGGGCAGTGCTCCCCTTACCGTTAGTTCCTGCAACAATTACTGAAGGGTATTCCTTCCCTCCAAATTCCCTTACGGCTGAACTTACCCTCTCAAGTCCTGGCTTCCAAATGAACTCCCTTCCTTCGAAGAACTTCTCAAAGAGCGTCAACTTAACTACCTCCAAAAGAGTCTTATAATTGATAGGCCATCAAAAGAGGAAAAACAATTCTGGAGGAAGAATGTCTGACATAAGGAAGGAGTTAATGAAGCCCCGTCCGATATTTAACCCAAACGGGAACGACGATCCGGCAAAGAGGGGAATTCTCCACGGGGATACAACAAACATCTTTAACTTGAACGTAATTAAGTACGAGTGGGCTCCAAAGCTTTACAGGGTAATGATGGCCAACTTCTGGATACCCGAAACAGTTGACCTTACACAGGACGTTCAGGACTACAAGGAGCTAACAGACGACGAAAGGCAGGCTTACGACGAGATCCTCTCTTTCCTCGTCTTCCTTGACTCAATCCAGACAACGAACATTCCAAACATTGCAGCCTACGTTAAAGCTCCCGAAATCACGATTGACCTCTCAATCCACGCCTATCAGGAAGCTATCCACTCACAGAGCTACGGTTACACGATTGAGAGCGTAGTTCCTGCTGAGAAGAGGGAAGAGGTCTACTACTGGTGGAAGAAGGACCCAATCCTTTTTGAGAGGAACAAGTACATAGCCGACATCTACCAGAAGTTCCTTGAAGAGCCAACAATGGAAAACTACGGAGAGGTACTAATCGGAAACTACCTCCTTGAAGGACTCTACTTCTACAACGGATTTATGTTCTTCTACAACTTAGCCTCAAGGAACTTAATGCAGGGAACTGCAGATATAATCAGGTACATTAACCGAGACGAGCTCACCCACGTGATCCTATTTGAACACTTTATGAAGGACTTAACAGACGAGGGCTTCAAGAAGTACTTAACAAAGGACAAAATTTATCAGATGTTTAAAATCGCCGTTGAACAGGAACAGAGGTTCAGCAAGAAAGTAATAGGGAACAAAATTTTGGGAATGAACGAGAAGTCTATTGAGGACTACACCTACTACATAGCCAATAAAAGGTTAAAGGCCCTCGGACTAGAACCAATCTTCCCCGATAGACCCAACCCTTACGAACACCTAGAAAGAATTGCCGATACCGGCGGTGAGGGTAACGTTAAGGCAAATTTCTTTGAGGCCACCGTTACCAGCTACAACCAGGCAAGCGCAGTTGAAGGCTGGGACGAAATTTAAAGGTCTGAAGCCCCTTCCGGGGCTTTATCTATACTTCCAACTCTTTCCTTTTTCCTTGCCCCTTTATCCTTGTACATCCTTTCATCTGCCATTCTAATTAGGAAACTTGAAAGAAGTGAGTCCGTAGGAGCCTCGGCTATACCGAAACTCATCGAAATACCAAACCTTTGAAACTTCCTCTCTATCGCCTCCCTAAGCAGTTCAAGCCTTTCGATAATCTTTTCCCTATCGCAATTTGTAAAAATCACGATAAATTCATCACCTCCTATCCTGGCTACAACGTCTTCCTTCCTAAAGTGTCTACTAAGGAGCTCCCCTATATCGTTTAAAACGCTGTCTCCTACCGAATGGCCGAAAGTATCGTTAACGTACTTAAAGTTATCAAGGTCTATGTAGGCAACACACACGTTTTTCACTTCCCCTCTTTTAAGCTTCTCAATTTCTTGAGAAAGGTAGGAGAAAGCAAACGCCCTGTTGTAAAGACCAGTAAGAGGATCGCGGACTGCAAGTACTTTCATATCATCTATAAGTTCTGCGTAGAACTTAAACTGAAAATAGGAAAGAAGCAAAAGGGAAAAGTAAACGAAAATTGCCTGTCTCAGGGTAGTTTTATCGTAAGGAAGTTCAATAAAATATAGAGAATCTGCTACAACAATTAAAACTAACAGAACAACAAAGTAAATATTCCACAAAACTGCCTTTTTAAAGTCCTTTAAAACCAAAACTAAAGCAGGGTATAGGTAAATCCAGAAAATTCCAGTATTATGGATGCCTCCTGTAATGATCAAAACGGAAAGAACTATACTGATAATAAAGAGAAAAATTGAAGAATGAAGAGAATATTTTCTTGTATAGAGAAAAGCAATAAAGTTTAAAAGTACAGCTAATCCGCTAACAAGTTCAAAGATACCGAGCTTCCTTAAGTTAAAAGCATAGTTGTAATAACCAAATGAAATTAAGAACAAAAAAGTTATTACAGAAATAACACCAATAGCGAAAGCCTTCTTTTCTTTTTTTTCCCCACTATTAATCATCTCAGAACCTAAAATTTTGTTTAGAGAGATAGAGTAAAAATTCTTGTTCTTTTAACTAATCCATCAACCACCTCTGGCCTACAGAGCTTCGTTCCCTCCTCAACTACAGTAGCCGTTCCACACGCAATTGCAAACTTCAGAGCTTCTTCAACTTTAGAGTCTAAGTATAGCTTACAGGCAAACCCTCCTACAACTGAATCACCAGCCCCGACGGTGTTCTTCACCTCTACCTTAGGAGGAATAATCCTAAAGACCTCATCTCCATAAAGGGCAATTGCGCCGTGCTCTCCAAGGGAGACTATAACTACTTTAACTCCATACTTAGATATCTCCCTGGCTGCAGAAACTATCTCCTCAAGGCTTAAGAGAGGATGACCTACAAACCTCTCAAGCTCGTGTTTATTCGGTTTAACGGCAAAGGGACCGGCTTCTATGGCGTTCTTCAGCAGATCTCCATCGGCATCAACTATAACCTTCGTATCGGTTCCCTTGAAACGTTCCACAATTTCAGCGTAGTACGTAGAGGGTAAGTTGGGAGGAACGCTCCCTCCAAGGATTAAGACTTTAGGGGAACACTCCACACAGATAGAGTACTTTAACTTCTCTATTTCCTCACCTGATAGTGGAGCTCCCCTTGAAGCTATGAGTATGTGCTTCCCCTTAGCCCTCTGCTCAAGAATGGTGTTAACTCTGGTCTCAGACTTCGTTTCAACAACTATTAAAGAGAGCCCTTCCTTCTCAAGCCCCTCTTTAACGCAATTTCCGATGCATCCTCCCAGAGGAAGTGCAAGGAAGACGTCAGAGCAGAACCTTGCTGCGACCCTTGCAGCATTTACTCCCTTACCGCCGGGAGAGATAAGGGGATTATTCACTCTGTTTGTATCGTCTTCCTTTAAAACGCCTGTATAGTAGTAAACGTCAAGACAAGGATTTGGACAAAGGGAAAGGAGCAAAGTGCTAATCCCCCCTTAATTTCTTTAAGAAGGCCTCTAACTTGGGCTTCAAGAACTCATACTCCTGATAAAGGGATTCAACAAATGTAAGGAGAGGGTCTGCCTCTGTAAGGTTCTCAGGTTTGTAGGATGAAAGGAGCTCCCTCAGAAACTCCGAGAGAGCTCCCTTAAAGGCCTTTTCCGAATGCCTCTCCTTTACCTCTTCAACGGTTCTCTTTAGGGCCTCACCCTCGCTTAGACCTTGATTTAAATAATGTTCAAAAGTCTCTTTTAAGTCCTTCTTTGCCCTTTCCATTAAACTTCTCTCTCAACCTTTTCAATAGTATAGCACTCAATAATATCACCTACTTTGATGTCGTTAAAGTTCTCAAGGCCAACTCCACACTCGTAACCTGCCTGAACTTCCCTAACGTCCTCTTTAAATCTTTTAAGGGAAGCAATCTTTCCATCGTAAATTACAACTCCGTCCCTTACCAGCCTTACGTTTGCATTCCTCCTGATTACACCGTCCCTCACGTAACAGCCGGCAACCGTTCCGACCTTAGGCACTTTAAAGGTTGCCCTAACTTCTGCCGAGCCGAGGTATACTTCCTTCTCCTCAGGCTCAAGGAGACCCGACATAGCCTTTTTAACTTCGTCTACTATGTCGTAAATAACCCTGTAAGTCCTGACATCTACCTTCTCCCTCTCAGCTGCCTGCCTTGCAGCACTATCGGGACGGACGTTAAACCCTATAACAATCGCATTTGAAGCTGCGGCAAGCATAATGTCGTTCTCAGTTATCGGTCCAACTCCTGCGTGGATAACGTTTACCTTAACCTCATCTGTAGAAAGTTCCTCAAGGGACTTCCTTATTGCCTCTATTGAACCTTGAGCATCAGCCTTAAGGACGATGTTAAGCTCCTTAACCTCCCCAGACTGCATCCTTGAGAAGAGGTCTTCAAGGGAAACCCTCTTTTCCTTCTCAAGGGCAGACTCTCTGGCAAGCTCCTGACGCTTCTCGGCAATCTTCCTTGCCTTTTCCAAACTCTCAACCACGTAGAACTTATCACCGGCCATAGGAACGCCTTCAAGGCCTAAAACCTCAACCGGCATAGAGGGACCGGCCTCCTTCACCTGGCGGCCCTTATCGTCAAACATTGCCCTTATCTTTCCAGCGTAAAGGCCTGCAACTACAGCATCACCAACCTTTAAGGTTCCACTCTGAACTAAGAAGGTCGCAACAGGTCCCCTCTTCTTATCAAGCTTGGCCTCAAGGACTACACCCCTTGCAGGCTTATTTGGATTGGCCTTTAGCTCCATAAGTTCAGCCTGAAGGGCAATCATCTCAAGAAGTTCGTCAACTCCCTGTCCGGTCTTTGCAGAGACGGGGACCATTACAGTATCACCACCCCAATCCTCAGGTATAAGGCCGTGCTGTGTAAGTTCCTGTTTAACTCTATCTGGGTTAGCCCCAGGCTTATCAATTTTGTTAATCGCAACAATTATCGGAACTCCAGCAGCCTTTGCGTGGTTTATAGCTTCAACAGTCTGGGGCATAACACCGTCATCGGCGGCTACTACAAGGACAACAATATCCGTAGCCTGAGCACCCCTTGCCCTCATCGCCGTAAAGGCTTCGTGGCCAGGAGTATCAAGGAACACTAAAGTTTTCTTGCCTTCACTTGTATCGGCTTCAACTACTGAAGCACCAATGTGCTGAGTGATTCCACCTGCTTCCCTTTCAGCAACTTTTGTATTCCTTATGTAGTCAAGGAGTGTTGTCTTACCGTGGTCAACGTGTCCCATGACTGTAATTACAGGAGGACGCGGTCTTAGGTCCTCTTCCCTGTCGGGGGTCTCTTCAAGCTCAGCTTCAAGAACGGCCTCTTCCTCCTCAGCACCTTCAAGCTTAACAACTTTACCGTACTTCTCGGCAACCTTCTTAGCAGTCTCAAAGTCTATAGGCTGATTTATAGCAACAAACTTACCAAGGGCAATAAGGTCCTGAAGTAGCTGGTTAGGTTCAACTCCCAATTTCTCCGCAAATTCCCTAACGGAGATAACTTCGGGGATAATAACGGTCTTTGCCCTCTCTTCCTCTTCAATTAACCTCTGTAGCTGCTCCTCTTCGCTAAGCTCTTCAAAAGGAACTTCCTCTTTAACTTCCTCTTTCTTCTTCTTCCTCTTTTTCTTCTTAGCCCTGTTCTTCTCCTCAATCTTCCTCATGAGCTCTTCAAAGCGCTTCTGGTCCTCAAGTTCCTTCTGTTCTCTTTTCTTCTGAGCACGGATCTCCTCTTCAGTCCTTGGCTTTTCCTTCTCTTTCTGGGTGCTCTCCTTAGTAGAGGCAACCAACTTCTCAAGCTGTTCTCTAGTTACCTTCTCCTCTTCTTTCTTAAACCTCTCCTTCCTTACGGGAGGCTTTCCTCTCCTATCTCTCCTTTCCTTCTTCTCTCCTCTTTCCCTTGCCTCTTCTCTACGCTGGGGCTTCCTCCTCCTTCTTCTCCTCCTTGCAAGCTCTTCAGGAGATAGGATTCTAACGTCTGAGCGCCTCTTCTCCTCTCTCTTCCTCTCCCTTTCTTCGCTCTTTTCCACCTTCTCTTCTCTCTTCACCTCTCCTTTAGGTGAAGGAGCTTCTTTTTGAACTTCAACAGGTTGAGTCTTAACAGCCTCAACCTTCTCTTCTAACTTAACCTCTTCCCTTTTCTCTACCTTTTCCTCTTTAACAGGAGCAGGCTTTTCCTCTTTAACCTCAATAGGTTTTATAAACTCCTTAACGAGCATAACCTGCTTTTCATCTAGGGAGGAGTGAATACTCTTAACTTGCATATCAAGTTCGTTCCTTAACTTCTGAAGGAGCTCCTTTGAAGGAATTCCCAGCTCTTTCGCAAGCTGGTGTACTCTTACTTTAGCCAAAACAAAACCTCCTTACTACGGTTAAACCTGCTCTTAATATAGACGGTTGGCAAATTATATCAACGATTAAATTAAAAAGCGTTAGGTATATGGATAACTTCCTCACCTAAAATGACTATAACGTCAAACCTTACGCTTTCCCAGTTAGTAGGGTTCTTTTCAAGGAAGAGGAGAGCTGTTTTCTTTATTCTCTCTACTTTCCTTGAATCAATTGTCTCCAACGGATGGCCGAAATCCGAGTTCTTCCTAAGCCTTACCTCTACAAAGACTAGAGTTTTCGTTTCAGGTTCAAGAGCTACTATGTCAATCTCCCCCCAGTAGCTCGTAAAGTTTCTGGCGATAATACGATAGCCTTTCCTCTGTAGTAGCCGGGATGCAATCTCCTCCCCCATTCTCCCTCTCTCCCTTGACCCTCCCAAAGCTCCTCCTGTGAATAGGGGTTATCCCTAGTTTCCTTATTGCTTCACAGTGCTCCTTTGTAGGGTAGCCTTTATTCCTCTCAAAACCGTAACCTGGAAACAACTTTGAGAGCTCTTCCATTATAAAATCCCTGACAACTTTAGCAACTACGCTTGCACAGGCACAGGAAAAGCTCCTTTCATCACCTTTTGGTATGGGAAGAATCCTGTTTGAAAAGGAGGGAATCTTCAGGTAATCAGTTATGAGGAAGTCGGGGGTGAAGGGGAGCTCAGAAATTGCCCTTTCGGCAGCAAGAACTGTTGCCCTGTATATATTAAGCTGGTCTATCTCTTTAGAGTCTGCAAAGCCTACACCTACTGCTAAAGCCTCAGAGTAAATCTCTCTAAACAAGGAGAGCCTTTTAGAAGGAGAAATCCTTTTTGAATCTCTAAATAAAAAAGGATTGACGTTTTTGGGGAAGACCACTGCCGCTGCCACAACAGGCCCGGCAAGAGGCCCTCTCCCCGCCTCGTCAATCCCCGCTACGAGAGAGTAGCCTTTATTCCAGAGGTTCCTCTCTATCTCAAGGATTACTTCTTTGTCATCCACTCCTTCTTCTCTTTAATACGGGCAGCCTTTCCTTTACGCTCCCTGAGGTAGTAGAGCCTTGCCCTTCTTACGATACCGCGCTTGAGGACCTCAATCTTCTCAACAACTGGAGCATAAAGGGGAAAAGTCCTCTCAATTCCAATTCCGTAGGATACTTTCCTTACTGTGAAAGTAGCATCCGTCCCGCTTCCCCTCTTCCTGATAACGACGCCTTCAAAGGCCTGAACCCTCTCTTTATCGCCCTCTTTGACTTTTACGTGAACTCTAACGGTGTCTCCAACCCTAAAATCGGGAATTTCTTTCTTCGCGTACTTCTCCTGAACAGCCCTCATGAGCTCGTCAAGGCTTGCCATAATGAACCTCCCAAGTTATGAAAGTGCAGGGGAATTGTATGGGTTTTTCTGTTTTTGTCAAGGAATAAAAAAAATGGTGCGCCCGGCAGGATTCGAACCTGCGACCTCGAGATTAGGAATCTCGCGCTCTATCCTACTGAGCTACGGGCGCACTGCGATAGGTAAGATAGGACTTTTTAATTGAAGTGTCAATAAGAAACGGCTAAAATTTGTCAAAAATTACTGGAGGAACTTAGATGCTAAGGTTTTACACGGCCGGAGAGAGCCACGGAAAGGGAATCTTTGCCTACCTTGAGGGAATACCTGCCAACTTTGAGATA
This sequence comes from Thermovibrio guaymasensis, assembly GCF_003633715.1. Classification (NCBI taxonomy): domain Bacteria; kingdom Pseudomonadati; phylum Aquificota; class Aquificia; order Desulfurobacteriales; family Desulfurobacteriaceae; genus Thermovibrio; species Thermovibrio guaymasensis. The sequence continues at coordinate 33,545 of NZ_RBIE01000005.1, read as the reverse complement.
GACTTTGACTTCATTAACTTTGAAATGGCCCGCCGCCAAAAGGGATACGGCAGAGGCGGAAGGATGAAGATTGAGAAGGACAGGGTTGAGTTCTTAAGCGGAGTTAGGCTTGGAAAGACCTTAGGCTCTCCAATTTTAATGGCCGTGTGGAACAGAGATTATAAGAACTGGGAAGGGATAATGAAACCGGAACCGGGGGAGCTCCCGCCGGAGAAAGCGGTTACAAGGCCAAGGCCCGGCCACGCAGACTTAACGGGAGTTTTAAAGTACGGCTTTAGCGACGTTAGAAACGTCCTAGAGCGCTCCTCTGCAAGGGAAACCGCCGGAAGGGTAGCGGCAGGGGCATTGTGTAAGGATATCTTAAGGAGGTTAGGTGTAGAGATTGGAAGTTTCGTAATCTCAATAGGCTCAGCAGAAGTTCCAAGGGAGTTAATAGAGGGTAGAGAATTTAGGGAGCTCTTTGAGAACGCAGAAAAGTCTGAGGTAAGAATACCAGTTCTAGACAAAGAGGTTGAGGAGAGGTTCAAAAGGGAAATTGACGAGGCTAAAGAACGGGGAGAGAGCTTAGGGGGGATTTTCGTTGTTTACGCAACCGGCGTTCCGGTAGGACTTGGAAGTTACACCCAGTGGGATAAGCGTTTAGACGGAAAAATAGCCCAGGCGATAATGTCAATCCAAGCAGTTAAAGGGGTTGAAATTGGCCTCGGCTTTGAAGCGGCAAAACTTCCCGGCTCAAAAGTTCACGACGAGATTTTCTACTCTGAGGAAAGAGGCTTTTATAGGTTAACAAACAGGGCAGGAGGAATTGAGGGGGGAATGACAAACGGAGAGCCCATCGTCGTAAAGGCTGCAATGAAGCCTATTCCGACCCTCTACAAACCTTTAAGGAGCGTTGACCTAAGGACGAAAGAGCCCTTTGTGGCCTCAATTGAGCGCTCTGACGTCTGTGCCGTTCCGGCGGCGGCAGTTGTGGGAGAGGCGATGCTAGCAATAACGCTACTGGGAGCTCTCCTTGAAAAGTACCCATCAGATAACTTCAACGATTTAGTAAAATTGCTTAAATCTAGAAATTAGGATTAAAAATCATAAAAAAATTTCTTCTCTATAAAATGACATCGGACACTGGTTTTGCTCCAAATCCTTTTGGAAACTACCTTACTTTAGCTACATGTACTCCAAATCACCAAAGAGCAAACATAGGAAAAGAAGATTGGATTATTGGAGTAGAAGGTACAACTCTAGCTGAAGAGAGAAAAAAGGCTGGTTATCACCTAGAGATTGAACAATGTTTAATTTATGCTGGGAAAGTATGCGAGGTTTTAGACCTAGATTCATATTTCCATGATCCAAGATTTGAAAATAAAAAGTATTCACCTTCAAACCTTCAAGGAGACAATGTTTACTATATAGAAAATAATAGTTGGAAATGGATAAGAGGACACGATCATGACATTAAATCTATCCCAGATGAAGAAGCATATATCCCAGTCTCTAAAGTAGATGAATTTTTCAAGAATGAAAAATTAAAGGAAAAATATGGAGCTATAATCCAAGACATCTGGGGAAATAGGGTTTTTATTTGCGAAGAATTCCTCTATTTTGGAGATAAATGCATTGAATTTAACAAGAAGTTCCTACGTTGCCTAAATAATCGTGGCATTCGTTATTGTACTCAGGAGAACTTTCCAGAACTATTTTCAGAATTAGAAAGTTACATATCCTCCCTTGTAAAAGAGTATGGACTTGGAAAACACGGGAACCCCATAAATAACCGTCTTGAAGAACAAGAACAAAATACGTGTAACAAGGTTAAACTTCCCTGTAGCTCAAAGCCTCGGCTATGTGGTGGAAGGAGATAAGGTCGGAGCTCTCAAGGTCCGCAATTGTCCTTGCAACCTTTAAAACCCTGTCGTAAGCCCGGGCCGAAAGGCCTAGAGAGGAAACGGCACGATTTAGGAGCTCCTCAGCTTCAAAATCAAGCTTACAGAACTTCTTTATCACCCTCCTACCCATCTGGCCGTTAAAGGAAATTCTTAAACCCTTAAAGCGCCTCTTCTGAATTTCATAAGCCTTAATAACCCTTTCCCTTATCCTTTCAGAAGGTTCAGACTTTGAGTCCTTAAACTCTTCCGGCTTAACGGCAGGAACGCTGACTTTCAGATCTATCCTGTCCATTATAGGGCCTGAAAGCTTTGCTTGATAGCGTTTTATCTGGACGGGAGAGCACCGGCAGTAGTTTTTACCGTCTGAAAAGCCGTAGAAACCGCAGGGACAGGGATTACTTGCTGCAACTAAGAGGAAATCGGCAGGAAAAGTGTAAGAACCAGAGGCTCTTGAAACTGTCACTACTCTATCTTCAAGGGGCTGCCTCAAAGCCTCTAAAACGCTCCTCTTAAACTCTGGGAATTCGTCCATAAAGAGGACTCCGTTGTGGGCAAGGCTTACTTCTCCCGGCTTAACCGCATTTCCTCCTCCGATGATTGCTGCATCTGAGGAAGTAGAGTGAGGAGCCCTAAAAGGCCTTTGAACTACTGGAACTTCAGAAGTTAAGCCTGCAACAGAGTATACTCGGCTGGTTTCAATAACCTCCTCTAAACTCATCGGAGGCATTATCGTAGGAAGCCTCCTTGCAAGCATCGTCTTCCCAGAACCTGGAGGACCTACCATAAAAACGTTGTGCCTCCCTGCTGCAGCTATTTCAAGGGCCCTCTTTGCCTGAAACTGTCCTACAACATCTGCCATATCAACAGAGTAAGAAGGATTTGAAGGTAGGGAACTCCCCTTAGCCGGCTCTATCTCAACCTCTCCATTGAGGAAATTAACCGCCTCCTTCAAACTCTTTACAGGAATTACATCAATCCCTTCTATTAAAAGGGCTTCCTCAACGTTATCCTCTGGAATGATTAACCCCTTTAAACTCAGTTCCTTCACTAAGACTGCAGCAGGGAGAACTCCCTTTACCGGGTGGAGCTCACCACCAAGCCCGAGCTCGCCGGCAATAATGTAATTCCCAAGCTTCTCCCCGCTGAGGATTCCAGAGGAAGCAAGAATCCCCAAAGCTATAGGCAGGTCATAAACTGTTCCCTCTTTCCTCAAATCTGCAGGAGCAAGGTTAACCACAATCTTCCTTAGAGGAAAAGGAAAGCCGGAGTTAACTACAGCAGCCCTTACCCTTTCCTTGCTCTCCTTAACAGCGCTATCTGGAAGACCAACAATTGCTACTGAAGGGAGTCCCCTTGAGGAGTCAACTTCAACTACAACCTTAACTCCATCAATTCCCAAAGTAGCATAACTAATAACCTTAGAAACCAACTATAACCCCATTACCGACAATCTCCGGAGCAGAACACCCCAGTCTCAGGATTATATACTTTACCGACTCTCTTGTTCTGAACCTCTTACCAGGGTAGATCGTACACCTATTAACTCCTTTCTTTCTACACCTGCCCTTATACACTCTACCGTCTGAGGTTACAAAGAGAACAATTTTATTTGAAGGACGGTTTAAGACAACGAAAGGTTTATAAAATTCCCCTTTTGTAACCCATCCACACTTTATGGACGAATAGGTGTAACTTGAAGAGAAGAAAAACATCAAGGTCGTCAGAAATAGATTTATGAGAAGTCTCATAATGGAACGATTATATACTAAAGAACGGTAATTTTAAATGGTCGGGGCGACCCGACTTGAACGGGCGACCTCTGGCCCCCCATGCCAGCGCGCTACCAGGCTACGCCACGCCCCGACGCAGGAATTAATATAGGAGTAATGTTAAAAAAATCAACTATTCAGGCTCAATCGTCATTATAGCTTCATCTGGATTGACGTTATCACCCGGTTTAACGTAGATAGCCTTTACAACCCCAGCAATTGGAGCGTGAACCTCATTCTGCATCTTCATTGCTTCAACAACGGCAACTACATCACCCTCATTAACTCTATCGCCTTCTTTAACCTTAATCTCAACTACCTTTGCAGGCATTGGAGAAGTAACGTCACCTTCCTTTGAGGCCCTCGGCCTCTTTGAGGCAGCGGTAAGCTCCCCAGCAATTTCAACTTCCTCACCTGTTGGAACAACCTCAACGAGAGGCTCAACAACAACCTCTTCAAGTCTTCCGTCAATCTTTATAAAGTAAGGCTTCTTACCCTCTTTCTTGTGACCGACTCCCGCAATCTTAACGTGGTAACTCTCGCCGTGAACGTTAACTATAAACTCTGTTGGAGCAAGGGGCTGAGGACACTTCCTTTCTTCCTCCTCCATATCGTGAAGGTCCTCTTCCGAAATGGCGGGAATTTCTCCCCTTTCAACCTTCTCCCTCCACTCAAAGAACTCCTTAGCAACTTTGGGAAAGAGGCAGTAGGAGAGAACGTCCTCCTCGCTCCTTGCAAGGTCCTTAATCTCTTCCCTGCACTTGTCAAGTTCAGGCTGTAGGAGGTCTGCAGGGCGGCAGGTAATAGGCTCCTCGTCTCCTAAAACCTTCTTTATAATCTCCTCCTTAATAGGAGCAGGAGGCCTTCCGTAAAGCCCCTTAACGTAGTTCTTCGTCTCCTGAGTGATCATCTTGTAGCGTTCGCCGGCAAGAACGTTGAGAACCGCCTGAGTTCCGACTATTTGACTCGTTGGAGTAACGAGGGGAGGATAACCAAAGTCTTCCCTGACCCTTGGAACTTCCTCAAGGACTTCTTCTAGTTTATCAAGAGCTCCCTGCTCCTTAAGCTGATTTATAAGGTTAGAGATCATTCCACCGGGTATCTGGTGTTCAAGAACGGCAGCATCAATTCCCTTAAAGTCTATATCGTACTTCTTGTACTTCTTCCTAACTTCTTTAAAATGCTGAGCCATCCTCTTTAAGGCTTTCTTATCAAGGCCTATCTCAAACCCAAACTCTCCAAAGGCATAGGCCATAGTTTCAACTGCCGGATGGGAGGTATCTGAAGCCATAGGAGAAATTGCAACGTCAAAAATGTCCGCTCCGGCTTCGGCAGCCTTTAGCTGAGCCATCTCAGCAAGGCCACTGGTACAGTGGGTATGAACGTGAACTGGAAGGCCGACCTCCTCTTTTAAAGCCTTAACTAAGGAATAGGCCTTTTCAGGGGAGAGGAGACCTGCCATATCCTTAATTGCAATTATGTCTGCTCCCATCTCTTTAAACTGGAGGGCCAACTCTATGTATAGGTCCTCGGTATGAACGGGACTTATCGTGTAAGAGAGGGCCCCCTCAACTACCTTTCCCATCTCCTTCGCAGTCTCAACTGCAACCTCAACATTCCTTAAATCGTTGAGGGCGTCAAAAATCCTGAAAACGTCTATACCGTTCTCTGCAGCCTTTCTAACAAAGGCCCTAACGACGTCATCCGGATAGTGGCGATAACCTACTAAGTTCTGTCCCCTTAAGAGCATCTGAAGGCGGGAGTTAGGCATTAACTTCCTTAAGACTCTCAGCCTCTCCCAAGGGTCCTCCCGTAAAAATCGGAGACAGACGTCAAAGGTTGCCCCGCCCCACATTTCAACAGACCAAAAGCCTGCCTTATCTATGACGGGAGCTATATCAACCATATCCCTCGTCTTCATTCTAGTAGCAAAGAGGGACTGATGGGCATCCCTTAAGGTTACATCCGTAAACTGAATCTTCCTTCCCATTCACTCCTCCAAGTATTACAGTCCGTGGTGTGCAGCAATCGCTGCAGATATTGCAAGCGCAAGGACTTCAGGGTCTGTTTCCTCAATAAAGGTAAAGTCCTTAATCTTCCTATCTATAAATGAGGTATCAAACTGCCCCTTAACGAACTCAGGGTCGTTGAGAATTTTCTTAAAGAAGGGAATAGTAGTTGGAACTCCCCTAATGACGAATTCACCGAGAGCTCTCCTTGAACGCCTTATAACCTCATCCCAACTTCTACCCCTCACTATCAGCTTAGCTACCATTGAGTCGTAGTAAGGAGGTATCGTATAACCTTTATAAACCACACCGTCTATCCTTACTCCTATTCCACCAGGAGAGTAGTAAGCGGTAATGGTTCCCGGAACTGGAACGAAATCCCTCTTCGGATCTTCTGCATTTACCCTAAACTGTATTGCAAAGCCGTTAATTTGAACGCTCTTTTGAGAGAAGGAGAGTCCCATTCCCGCAGCTATCCTTATCTGCTCCTGAACTATGTCTATTCCTGTAACTTCCTCAGTTACAGTGTGTTCAACCTGAAGGCGGGGGTTGACTTCCATAAAATAGAAGTTACCGTACTTATCCATCAAGAATTCCCAAGTTCCGACGCCGTAGTAACCAATCTTCCTCGCAGCTTCAACACAAATCTTCCCAAGCTTCTCCCTCTGCCTCCTCGTAAGAACGGGAGATGGGGCTATCTCAAGGACCTTCTGGTGTCTCCTCTGAAGAGAACAGTCTCTCTCTCCAAGGTGAACCACGTTTCCGTGTTTATCGGCAACTATCTGAATCTCAATGTGCCTCGGGTTTTCAATAAACTTTTCAATGAATACCTCCCCCTTACCGAAGGAAGCTTCAGCCTCCTTTACAGCTATCTGAAACTGGGAGATAAGCTCCCCTTCACTCCTTGCAACCCTCAAACCTCTACCACCGCCACCGTGAGCAGCTTTTATCATCACGGGATAGCCGATTTCCCTTGCTATCCTCTTTGCCTCTTCAAGGTCCGAAACCGGCTCATCGCTCCCCTCAGCAACAGGAACTCCGAGCTCCTTCATTAGCTTCTTTGCTTCAATCTTACTTCCAAAGACCTTTAAGTGCTCAACGGAAGGACCTATAAACTCAATTCCGTGCTTCCTAGCGTACTCGGCAAAGTCGGCCCTTTCAGACAGAAAGCCGTATCCGGGATGTATCGCCTGAGCTCCAGCCCTTTTTGCTATGTCAACTATCTTATAGTAGTTGAGGTAAGCTTTTATAGGATCTCCGTGAATGAGGTACGCCTCATCTGCCTTCTTAACGTGGAGGGAGTTAACGTCGGCCTCAGAGTAGATAGCTACAGTTTGAATTCCCAGCTCTTTACACGCCCTTATCACCCTCGTTGCAACTTCACCCCTATTAGCGACCAAAACCTTCTTAAACATTAAAGGAAACCTCCGATAACTCTAAGGAGAATATTGGCTAAAACTCCAGCAACAGCGTCATCTACGGTAATTCCCCAACCTCCGGGGAGCCTTTCAAACAGACGAATCGGAAACGGTTTCATTATATCAATAATTCTAAATAGTATTAGACCGGCCAAGGTAAGCTCTAAGTCCCCTTGGGGATTCAGTAAGAAAAAGGTAATCTCCACTCCGAGAACCTCATCTATTACAACCTGGTCAGGGTCCTTATCTCCCAACTTACGTGCAAGATAGTCGGAGGAGACTACGCTTAGAAAGAAGGTTATCAGAATAACCAATACCTGAAAGTCAGGATTACTCGGCCATAGAAAGTACGCAAGGACGGCAGCAAAGATTGAGCCCCAGGTTCCCGGCATCTTTGGGAGCTTACCCGAATAAAATCCGGTAGCTAAAAACTCCATAAACCAGTTCACAGTAAAAGACCTCCTTTTAAGAGGTAATTTTAAAAGATAGTTGGTATCAAAAAACTCAGATTCATGAAGCTTTTTTTCAGAAATTTATTGATATTTAAACTGATCTTGTAATAAAATCTAAAAGAAATTTAATACAAGGAGGGCGAAATGAAGAAGACCCTTTCAGCCTTAACCGCAGCCTTAATTCCCCTCTCAGCTCAAGCCCACTTTCTCCTCCTGAAACCCTCAACTGACATAGTTGAAGGAAGTAGCGCAAAGAAAATAGAAGTTAAAGCCATCTTTACTCACCCGATGGAAGGCGGACCCAACATGCCATTCAAACCGGTTAAAAGCGGAGCTTTCGTTAACGGAAGAGCAATTCCTCTAAACTGGAAAAGGGAAGAAGTTCCTGCAGAAAGGGGAAGCAAAGTTAAAGTTCCTTACTACACCGCAGAGTTCAAGCTGAAAAGGCCCGGAGTTTATCAGTTCTTCGTAGTTCCAAACTACTACTTTGAACCGGCTGAGGAGAAGTTCATAAAACAGGTTACGAAGGTGTACGTTGAGGCCTACGGAGTTGAAAGGGGTTGGGATAAACCAGTAGGCCTTGAGGCGGAAATAGTTCCACTTACCAGACCCTTTGGAATCTGGGAAGGAAACACTTTCGTTGGGAGAGTTTACATAAACGGAAAGCCTGCCCCAAATATCACCGTAGAGGTTGAACACTTAAACGAAGAAGGAATAGAAGTTCCTGCATCACCTTTCATTAAACAAACTGTAAAAACTGATAAGGACGGTTACTTTTACTACACAATCCCCTGGGCAGGCTGGTGGGGATTTTCAGCAATTGGCTACGGAGGTAAAAGGAAGTACAAGGACGGAAAGATTTACCCGGTTGAACTTGATGCAGTAATTTGGGTTAAAGCCTACGAGAAACCTAAAGGAGTTAAGTAATGCACATATCTGAAGGTGTCTTACCTGGGTGGCTACTTTCGGCAGGCTGGGTAGCTACCACTTTAGGCCTCTGGATAGGAATGAAGAAAACGAATCAAGAAAGGCTTCCCTTTGTGGCCCTACTATCGTCTGTTTTCTTCGTCGCCTCCCTAATTCACGTTCCGGTCGGAATAACAAGCGTCCACCTTCTACTTAATGGACTGATAGGAATCTGTTTAGGATGGTCTGCTTATCCGGCAATCTTCGTTGGCCTACTCTTTCAGGCCCTCCTCTTCCAGTTTGGAGGAATCACAGTTTTGGGAGTTAATACCTTTAACATGGCTAGCGGGGCTCTCACAGCCTACTACTTAACAAAGCCTCTCCTTAAGAGGCCTACAAAGCTAAAGCTGATAGGAGCGGGGACCTTAGGGGCCCTCTCTGTAGTTCTTACATCGGGACTTTTACTGAGCCTTGAGCTTTTAAGCTGCGGAAACTCTTTTCGCTCAACGGCAACCCTTGCATTCCTTGCCCACCTACCAGTTGCCAGCGTTGAAGCAGTAATAAACTCCTTTTCCTTAGTCTTCCTCCTCAAAAACGCCCCCGAACTGCTGGAGGTAAAATGAAAAGGTTAGCCCTAATCTCTCTACTCCTTTTAATACCTTCAGTTAGCTTTGCCCATAAAGTAAGCCTTTTTGTTGACGTTAGCGGGAATGAAATAGAGCTCTCCTCCTACTTTAGCGATGGAACGCCGGTAAAGGGCGGAGATGTAAAGGTTTACGACTCCTTAGGAAAGGCTGTGTTTGAAGGGAGAACAAATAAAGAGGGGGAACTCCACTTTACACTGAAAAAACCGGGAACCTACAAAGCCGTTGTACTTGCAGAACTCGGGCACAGAGCCGAAGCAACGTTTAAAGTTAACGGAGAACGTAAAGAGGAAAACATAAAAGGAAATATGAAGGATACACAGGAACTCAGGGAGGTTATAAGGGAAGAACTTAAACCTATAAAAGAAGAGCTCTTAAAAATTGAAGAGGAGAACTCAAAGCCTTCCCTAAGGGACGCTATAGGAGGAATCGGCTGGATCCTGGGTATTTTTGGAGGAGCAGTTCTTCTTAGCAGGAGGAGAGGTGGTTGAGAAAGTTGACCCCAGGTTTAAGATCGTCTCATTTTTAATTTTAGCGTGGCTTATAGCTCTCTCCTCAATCAGGGAGACTATCTCCTTCCTCCCTCTGGTAACTTTCCTCTCGTTACCCCTCTTTAAGAACTTTAAAAGAATTTGGAAAATCCTCCTCTTTGCCGACTCCTTCCTCCTCTTAGTAGTCCTTTCCCAGCTCCTGTTAGGTTCACCAGAAGTTGCCCTTGAGGTCTTTTTAAGGTCAAACCTCATCCTACTTCTCTCCCTCTCCTTACTGAGTACAACTCCAACTTTTGAGCTCCTCCACGCCCTCCACCACCTTAAAGTTCCAAACTCACTCCTTCAGATAGCCTTCCTAACCTACAGGTACTTACACGAAGTAAGGAGCAGGTACACGGCTGCGGTAAAGTCTGCAAAGAGCAGAGGTTTTAAGGCGAGAACCGATAAGTTCACCTACCAAACCTACGGAAACTTGATAGGTAACCTCCTAACCTATAGTTTCCTTAAGTCTGAGAGGGTTTACAGGGCAATGCTCTGCAGGGGGTTTTCCGGTTACTTCCCCGTCTACAGACACTTTAAAGCTTCACCTAAAGACTTTATCTTTCTAGCCTTAACAGTAGCCTACGGAGCGGTAGTAGTATGGAAGTTTTAAGGGTTGAAGACCTGTGGGTAAAGGTTGAAGGTAGAGAAGTCCTTAAAGGAGTCAACTTCTCAATAAAAGAGAGGGAAAAGGTACTTATAGTAGGCGACAACGGAAGCGGAAAGACAACTTTGGCCGAAACTATAATGGGCTTTATAAGGCCTGATAGGGGAAGGATACTCTTTAAGGGAAAGGAGTTAAAAGGAGAGGAGGACTTTAATCAGATAAGGAGGAAAATAGGCTACTGTTTTCAAAATCCCGACGAACAGCTCTTTTGTCCAACAGTTGAGGAGGAAATTGCTTTCGCTCCCCTTGCACTTGGAAAGAAAAGGGAAGAGGTAGAGGAAATCGTTAAGGAGCTCCTCAAAACGTTTCAGATAGAACACCTAAGGGAAAGGCCTACCCATAAGCTCTCTGGAGGTGAAAAGAGGATAGTCTCAGTTGCTGCCGTCCTCTCTATGGATCCTGAAGTTTTAATACTTGACGAACCGACCCTCGGACTTGATAGGAAGAGGTTTCAGATACTCTCCTCATTTTTGAAGGAAACCGAAATACCGGTTCTACTAATTACACACGAAAAAGAGTTAATTGAACACTTAGGTTGGAGAGTAGTTAGGATAGAAGGGCCCTAAGGCCCCTTAAGTTAATTGGCACAGGCAATACACTCCTCTTTCTTGAGGGCTCCCTGGCTGTCCTTCTGAACGGTCCTAACGTAGTAAATCGTCTTAATACCCTTCTCCCAGGCGTAGAGGACGGTTTCGTAGATGTCCTTAGCCCTAATTCCAAGGTTTAGGTTGAAAAGGAGCTCCATTGAAATCCCGCTGTCAACCCACTTCTGAATCATTGATATTACGTCTATAACCTCCTTCTGGTTCATAAACTTGCTCTCCCTGTAGAACCAGAACCTCTCCTTAATGAAAGGGGGACAAATCGGAACCGCCTGCTTCTGGTTCTTATCTATGTAAAATCGGCTAAAGGGAGGTAGGACTCCCGGGGTTGCTCCCTGTAAAAGGCCAGAGCTGGTGTTTGGAGCAATAGCAAAGAGCTGACCGTTCCTAATTCCGTACTTCTTAAGCTTGGCTAAGAGTTCCAGCCACTTCTCTTTTAAGGTAGTCTTTTCGCTTAAGTATTCAGCGTCTTTACCTATTACTATTCCCTTGCTCCAGTCTGAACCCTCGTAGGCAGGGAAGACTCCCCTCTCCTTGGCAAGGTTGACGCTCTCATCAATTCCGTAGTAGGCAATTTTCTCGTAGAGCTCGTCAATAACCTTTAATGACTGCCTTCCGTAGGGAATTTCTCTCTTTGCAAGGTAGTCGGCAAGGCCAAGAGTTCCAATACCTATAGTTCTGTAACGGTCGTTGTGGAGCTTACTCTCAAGGATCGGGGGAGAGGTTAGCTCTATAGTGTTGTCAAGGATTCTTACTGCAGTCCTCACCGCATCTTCAAGCTCGGCGTCGTTTTCTATGTTTGCAAGGTTTATTGAGAGGAGGTTGCAGGTGTGGACGAGGCCAGGCTCCTCAATTTCGCTGACTATCTTCCCGTCCCTCATATAGGTTTTAAAGCCCTTAGAAGGCCTAAAGTTTGAGAAACTCTCCATACAGAGGTTTCCGTTCCCTATGTAGCCGTCGTGCTTTAAAGGATTTAGCCGATTGGCGGTATCCTTGAAAAAGATGTAGGGTAGACCAGTTGCAACCTGCGTTTTCAAAATCTCTTTAAGGAGCTCCCTAGCCCTTACCCTCTTCTTTAGTTTTAGCCTGTCGGCCTCGGCCTCTATATGAATGTAGGCCTTTTCAAACTCGTCTCCCCACAGCTCGTAGAGTCTGTAGCCGAATTTCCTCTCAACCTCGTAAGGGTCAACCAGAAGCCACTCCTGGTTGAACTTCACCCTCTCCATAAAGAGGTCAGGGATTACTACTTGAGGGAAGATGTCAAAGGCCTTTCTCCTCAAGTCTCCGTTTTCGGTTTTGAGCTCCAAGAAGTCGTAAATATCAAGGTGCCAGACGTCAAGGGCTACAGTAACAGCCCCTGCCCTCTTACCTTCCTGGTTCACTGCAACTGCAACGTCGTTTAGGATTTTTGCCCAGGGAACTATTCCGCCGCTTGCCCCAAAGACTTTCTTTATCCAGGAACCCTGAGCCCTAATTCTTGAAAGGTTAACTCCAACGCCTCCCGCCCTCTTTGAAATCTGGGCAACCTGGTTTGCAGTGTACATAATTGAGTCAAGGTTATCGTCCATTGCGGTGATGAAGCAGGAAGAGAGGTTTCCGTTGGGACGGCGGAGGTTAATGAGAATCGGAGTGGCAAGTGAGAGCTTCTTTCCGGCTATGAGATCATAGAACTTCTTAGCAGTTTTAAGCCTCGTCTCCTTCGGCTCGTTCTTTGCAAGCATCAGGGAAATCGTCATGTACATCTCTTGAGGGAGCTCTATGGGGAAGTCCTCGTAGATGCAGAGGTATCTCTTTGCTAAAAGGTTAGCTCCGGCATAGTCGTAGAGGAAGTCATACTTAAGCTTTAGGTAATCCCCCGCCTCAACAATTTCACTCTCCGTATAACTTTCAAGGATCTCAGGAATATAAAGCCCCTTACTAACTAAATCCCTCACAACCTTTAAGTACTCTCTTCCTCCCCCAACGTAGGCCAGCTTACTTGTTCCCCTTCTGATTGCCACTTCTTTGTAGAGGTTAAAGATGAAGAGCCTTCCGGCAAGTATCCTCCAGTCTGGCTCCTCAGGAGTTGTAAGCTGGAGAGCGGTATTTATAACAGCTTCATGAATTTGACGCGTCGTAATTCCATCAAAGAAGTGAAGTTTTAGCTTTGCCTCAAGTTTCAATGGATTGAGATCTAAACCTTCAGCAGCCCAGTTAATAACTTTTCTGATCTTCTCAATGTTTAAAGGTTCTCTAGTTCCTTTCCTCTTTACCACGGTAATCCTATTCATCACTCCTCCCTGCTGAAGATAGAAGTATTTAACTACTGTAAAGGGTTAAAACTCAAGGCAGTCCGTTTGAAAGGGCTGATTTACAACCCATATTAAACATTTGAACTAAAGTGCAAAACTTATCTTCTTAAATAAGAAAAGATTTTTAACCAAAGAAAGAAAAAAACCTTAGGACCCACAGGGCTTCCTTCAAAGGGGAATACAACATTTAACCTCTATTATCAAGAAGTTAAACTTCCTTATAGAGGTACTCAATCCTGGTTGAGGAAGGAAGAGATAAGTAGTCGGAGAGGAAAGGAAAGAGCTCCTTAACACCTTTGTTTACCTTTATAACGACCCTCTTCCTTGCAACCCTTTCAGCTTCTCTGAGGACTTCCGGGGAAACGAAGTCCTTCGGAGCAACCTCCCTAAAGGGCATCATAACGCCGTCCTTCCACTTTGGCTTTACAAACATCGGGGAAAAATAGACGATATCGTAAGATTTATCAGGCTGGGCCTTTAGGAATTGATAGTTATCGGCTAGAACAGGCCTAACTAGAGAGTAGGCAAACTCTGCAACCTTTAACCTCCCTTTAGGCTTAAAGGTCTCAAGCCCCCTCTTAACAATCTCATAGATTACAGGTTCCTTCTCAAGACCGACCACAGGCATTTTACTTACAAAGGCAGCCATGAGTGCGTCCTGAGCAAGGCCGAGGTTACAGTCAAGGACAGTCTCACCCTCCTTTAAGTCCATAGCCTCAACCATTGACTCCTTTCCACTTTCAAGGTAGTTAATCAGCCTGATCTTAAAAAGACCGGGGTGAAAGAAGAGCTTCTGTCCCTTAAGGGTGTGAAGGGTTAGGTTAAGGTCCTTTCCAACAACTAAGACCGGCCTCTTATACTCCCTCTTTATAGATGAAAGGGTCCTGTGGCGACGCTTAACTAAGGGAGCTCCAAGCTCAGAAGAAAGCCTTTGGGCCTCAGCTATCATCTCGGGAGTAGGCCTTCTATCGGTAGTTACAACAACCTCCATGAACTACTCCACTAGAAGATCAGGCCTGTTCCTCTGGAGGTACTTGAGAGTGTAGGAACAGAGAGGATAGATCTTATAACCGTTCTCCTGGGCATAGTCAACGAGTTTGGCAGTTAACTTACCTGCAATTCCTTTACCCCTGTGGCTTTCAGGAACGTAAGTAGTACTAACAACCAACACCTTTTTCTCGTCGTCTACTCCAAAGGTTATAAAAGCCTCTTCCTCAGAGTTTAACTTAATATAGACCCTACCTGCCTCTACCTTAACTTCCAAACTAGACCCCATCCTATATAGTTGTGGTATTATTATACGCGCAAAATTCCAAAATAACAGCGGGGGGAAACGTTGGGCCTCAGGGACCTGTTCCTCTTAATAGTCTTCTTTGGTTTTATCTGGTACATCCTTGAGGAGTTTTACGACAAAATAGATAGGATCATCTAAAGAGCTAACCTAATTGTGAGGAAAGAGTATGTCGGATTCTTTCCTCCTCTAGGAAATAATAGCAATAGTTGGCTTAATGGCCTTCTTCTGGCTTCAGCTTGAAAAGCTCTACAGAAAACTTCCCTTTTCCTAACGGGAAGATTTTCCTAAAATTAGCCTGTCTCGGGTGAACGGGAAGTCCGGTGAAAGTCCGGCGCTGTCCTCGCAACCGTGAGCAGGCATTAATAAAGGGCTGTAAACCACTGGGGTGGAAAGGTTAAAGGCCTCCACCCTGGGAAGGTTTACAGCTTCAAAAAGCCTGCGAGCCGGGAGACCGGCCCGAGATGGGCAGGTGAAACACCTGCCCCTTCGCGTCCTGCGGGGGTTCGGGACGCGGGAAAGAAGAAGGGGCTTTTTTTTCTCTTTTGCCTCCTCTTTTTCCCGCTTCAAGAACCGCCTGCAGGCGTTTAAAAAAACGCCGCAGGAGGTAGAAAAATGAAAACCTACGCTTACGGTTTCCCCAGACTGGGGAAAAACAGGGAATTCAAAAGACTGGTAGAGGGCTTTTGGGACGGAAAGCTCTCTGAAAAGGAACTCCTTAAGGGAATTGAGGAGCTAGACAGGAAGAGGGAAGAAGCCTACAGTAAAGTTGACGGCCATCCAACCGGAGAGATGACGCTGTACGACCACATGGTTGACCAGGCAGTCCTCTTCGGTCTCTACACTGCAAAGTCCCTTCAAGAGTACTTTGAGCTGTGTAGAGGGAAAAATGCCCTCCACATGAGAAAGTGGTTTAACACTAACTACCACTACCTCGTCCCAGACTTCACCGGAAAGGAACTATCCCTTTCAGACCTTCCCTACCCAAAGTGGAAAAGGAGATCTTCAAACGCCTACATAATTGGACCTTTCACTTTTGTAAAGCTCTCCAGGGGAGTCAAGGAAGAGGAATTTAAAGAGAGGGTTAAAGAGGTTGCAGCCCTAACGGCCCGCTTCGTTAAAGAGATGGAGTTTAAAAGCCTCCACGTTGACGAGCCTGCACTTGCTCTGGAGCTCTCAAAGGAGGAGTGGGAAGTTTTAAAGGAGGCCTACGAAGAGCTTGCAGGGACGGGAATTCCAGTAAACCTCTTTACCTACTACGGCAGTATAGATAATCTAAAGGAACTCTTTGAACTTCCAGTCAAGGGAATCGGCATTGACCTAATCCACGACGGTGGAGAGAACTTAAAACAGCTAAGGGAGATTGAGAGCGATAAAAGGCTCTTTGCGGGAGTAGTTGACGGGAGAAACGTATGGAGGAACGACCTATTTAAAACGGCTGAGAAATTAAAGGAGCTGAAATGGAAGTTTAATACCGTAATAACCAACGCAGCCCCCCTGTTCCACCTGCCGGTAAGCTTTTCCGGAGCAACTCTTCCTGAGGAACTCTTAAAGAAAGTCGCCTTTGCTCAGGAGAAATTGGAAGAGCTAAACCTACTGGTCGAAGTCTTAGAAGGGGAAACTGAGAGAGCAGAGGAGTGGGTAGAAGGTTTAAAAATCCCCTTCGGAAGAATTGAAAGAGTTAGGGAGAGGGTGGCAGCCCTTAAAGAGGAGGACTTCATAAGGAAACCGGCCTACCCTGAAAGGGAGAGAGTTCAGAAGGAAGCTCTGAAACTCCCCCTCTTTCCGACAACAACAATAGGGTCATTCCCCCAAACGGAAGAAGTTAGAAGGATAAGGCTTTTAAGGAAAAAGGGGAAACTCTCCCAGGAGGACTACGACACCTTCATCAGGGGTGAAATAGCAAAGGCAATTCAGATTCAGGAGGAACTCGGCCTTGACGTTCTGGTCCACGGTGAGTTTGAACGGAGCGACATGGTGGAGTACTTTGCAGAAAAGATGAAGGGAATTGCGACAACCGGCAACGGCTGGGTAATTTCCTACGGAACCAGGTGCTATAGACCTCCGATTATCTACGGAGACGTAGAGAGAGACGGCCAGATGACAGTTAAGGAAATTGGCTTTGCCCAAAGTTTAACCCAAAAGCCTGTAAAGGGAATGCTTACCGGCCCAACTACAATAATAGCCTGGAGCTTTGTGAGAGAGGACCTACCCTTAAGGGAGGTTGCCTACCAGATTGCCCTTGCCCTTAAGGATGAAATAGCAGATTACGAGAAAGAGGGAATAAAAATCGTCCAGATAGACGAACCGGCAATAAGGGAAAAGGCACCCCTTAAGAAGAGGGAGTGGAAAGAGTACTTTGACTGGGCAGTTAAAGCCTTCAGACTCTGCCACAGCTCCGTAAAGCCTGAAACACAAATCCACACCCACATGTGCTACTCTGAGTTTAGCGAGATTATAGAGTACATACTCTTGATGGACTTTGACGTTATATCCATTGAAGCAACCCGCTCTAAGGGCGACATAGTGGAGGCCTTTGAAAAGGTTAACTTTGATAGGCAAATAGGCCTTGGAGTCTGGGATATCCACTCCCCCTACGTACCTTCAGTTGAGGAAATGGAAGAGATAGTCAAGAGAGCGCTCAGGGTAATCCCAAAAGAGAAGTTCTGGGTAAACCCAGACTGCGGACTTAAGACGAGGCGATGGGAAGAGGTAATTCCGGCTTTAAGGAACCTGATTAAACTTGCCCTTAAGTTAAGGGAAGAAAAACAATAACAAACAAGACCATCCTCCCGGGGAGGCCTCCCGGCCTCCACTTTTTCTCAGGAACTCACTATTATTCTTTATGAACTTTTTGAGAGAGAGAAAATGGAAACTCCCTTCCTGAAGGTTGAAATTCCAACAACTTTTAAAGACCATCCCGGCGTCTTTTCAGCAGCCCTCTATACAAAGATTCACCAGTGCAACCTCAACTGCTACCAGTGCCACAACCGTCACTATTTCAAAGGAGAAGAAGAGTTCTTCACCGAAAAAGAACTGAGGGAAAAACTTAAAATGCTAAAACTCCTAGGGGTGGAACTGGTAATAGTTTCAGGAGGAGAACCTACCTTAGAAGATAGGCTTGAAGAAGGGCTAAGAGTAATCAAGGAAGAAAACTTCCCCGTGAGGGTTGATACAAACGGAACCTGCCCAGAAAGGGTTGAAAAACTGATAAAAAATAGGTTAATAGATGGACTAGCCGTTGACGTGAAAATTCCACTCCTAGATGACTACACCCCCGACCAGCTAAAACGCTTTATGAGGATTCTCTTTTCAAGAGAAGATTTAGAACCTTCGGCAGTTTATAACTATTCAAAGAAACTGAGAATTACAATAGAAATAATAAAGAGATACACTTTGCCTTACACCATCTTCAGAACTGTTAAATACCCTCTCCTTACCGAATCAGAAATTGAGCTGATAAGGAAGGAGCTAAAATCTTTTCCACATCAGGTTAACCCGTTCTACCCCGTGGAGGAGTAATGAACAAGTACTTCAAACTGATAGAGCTCTTCATAGACAACGACGACATCTCAAGGAACAACGCTAACTTCGTTAGAGGAGTTCCCGTCCTTGAGCACGTTGTAGTTGGCGAAGTAATGAAAGACTACCTATTTGACATTATCTATAAAGGCCTTCCAGTGAGAATACACCATGAAGAGGGGTGGGCATACCACCACCAGACCTACAGGCTATCTGCTTACTGTATAGGATTATCCGCAAAGGACATTGCATACCATGGACTTCAAAGCAACGCAAAGAACGAAAGGAAGGCGGCTCCTCCAAAGAGACTGGAAACTCTCTTTATGCAGTGTGCAAACTTAATATGCCTCATAGCTCAGGAGGTTTCCGGAGCTACTTCCCTTAACGACCTATCAACCGTAGCTGCAGGTTACCTGTACTACTTGGAAAAAGAGGGAAAGAAGAGCTACTCCGACTATGAGCTTGAAAACCTGTGGCAGGAATTCCTCTACAACATAAACCTTCCATTTAGAAGTGGAAACTCTCCATTTTCAAACATTACACTTGACTTTGGAAAACCAAACAGCCGTCTGAGGTACGAACCGGTAGTCTACGCAGGAAAATTACTGAATATAACCTATGAAAAAATCCCTTCCCACTACTTTGACAGGATCAACACCGCCTTTATAAAGGCAATGAGAAGGGGAGATGCAGACGGAAACCCGTTCACCTTCCCGCTGATAACGGTAAACATAACTGAAGACTTTGACAGCAACAACCCAGCCTGGAAACTACTGCTTAAAGAGAGCGAATTCTTCGGAGGGTTCTACGTTCAGAACTACCTTAAGGAACCCTTCACAAAACCTTCAAAGTACAAAGAGAAAAACCCATTCATAAAACCTTTTGACGAGGGAATGATCTACAGTAACTGCTGTAGAATGCTCTTTGACATTTCCCAGGTAGAGGCAGTAACCGGCTCAAACCCGTTTCACTCTGGAAGCGGCGTCGGTGGAGTAGGAGTTTACGCAATTAATATGAACAGGCTCCTCTTTTTAGCAAAAGACGACTTTGAGTTCTTAAAGAGGATGATTGATTACACAATGGAAGTTGGAGCAAAAGCCCTCCAGAGGAAGAGAGAGTGGCTAAGAAAACACTGGAACGACCTCTTTCCTTACCTTTCCTTCTACCAAAAGGACGATAAATCGCTCTTTAACATCTTCTCGGTAGTTGGAGTCCACGAAGGAATGGTAAATGCAGGTTTTAAAGGTGGACTCTTTAACGAAGAGGCAAAGGACTACGCCCATCAGATTGCTCAGTACTTGTATAAAAAACTCCACGAGTTCATGGAAAAGGACAGGGTCCTCTACTCCCTGGAATACGCACCCAGCGAAAACGCTGCCTGCAAAATGGCAGAGAAGGACATATCCTTTGCAAACGCAGTTGCAGAGATACTCAACGGCGAAAGGAAACCAGAAATCTCTAAAGACCCCTACCTGAACCTGTTCGTTAAGGAAGCAATAACAAAGTTTGGGGAAGATCTCTTTGAAAGGGTGGAGGTTGAAGATGAATACTGTTAGTAAGAAGAGAGTTAAAGCCAGAATCTTTGTAAACGGAGATCCAAATAGTGGCAAGGTCTTCCTAACATCAGGGTTTCAAGCTCCTTTTCAGGAAGGAGATCTCCTTAAGCAGATTGACGTAAACTCTCACTTCCAGAGCTACGCTACAGGCGGAAGTATCATGCACCTGTTCACCGCAGAGGAGATGAAGCCTGAAGAACAGGAAAGGTTAATCTTTTCAATAATAAAGAACTTTCCAATTCAATACTTAACAAAAACTCCCTTTTTAACAACATGTAACTCCTGTGGCCACAAGATGGTCGGAAGGAAAACAGAGTGTGAAGTTTGCGGTTCAGAAGACGTTACTCTCTGGAGCAGGCCAATAGGTTACTTTAGACCAGTAATGAGGGGAAAAGTGAGGAAGGACTTTAAAGGCGCCAAGTACCTCTTTTGGCTCTCTGGAAGGGTTGAGGACTTTGCCACAAGGAAGGAAGTTAGGAAAGATGACGTTGAAGAGATTGTAAGGGAAATCTCCTCAATTACTTAACTCCCTTTGGCCTTAAATATCCTTTCTTTAAAAGCTCCACAAACTCTCTAAACTCAACGGGTGGGGAAAAGAGAAATCCCTGCCCTTCACTACATCCTACCCTCCTCAAAATTGGAACCTGATCTTTCCTCTCTATACCTTCGGCAACGGTTCTCATGGAAAGAAGCGAAGCTACATCAACGGCAAACTTTACAATACCGAGAATTTCCGGGTCTTTGTCAACGTCCTTGATAAAGGCCCTATCAATTTTTAACTCACAAGCCTTTAAAAGCTTCAGCCTTGAAAGGGAAGAGTATCCCATACCAAAGTCATCTATTGAGATTCCTATCCCCATCTTCCTCAACTGGGAAATAGTCTCTACTATACATTCATCATCAAGGGAGGCTTCCGACTCGGTAATCTCAAAAATGAACCTATTCCCCTCAAGAGAGAACTTCTTAAGGAGTTTTTTAACAAAGCGAACAAACTGTCTATCTGCAAGTTGAACGTATGAAATGTTTACAGAAATAGGAACCCCAAAGCCCTTTTCCTCAAGGAGCTTTGTGTAGTAAAAGGATTTTTCCAGAATCTTTCTTCCAACATCGTACATAAGACTGTACTCAACTATTACTGGAATCGCATCAGCAGGAGGAACTGAGCATCTCATTAGAGCTTCAGCACCAACAATTTTAAAAGTCTGAAGTTCCACCTTTGGCTGGAAGATAACCTCAATCCTTCCTTCATTTAAGTCATCTTTAACTTTAGTCAGAATTTCAATAACCTTGTTTGGAACATCAAGTTCTGCAGAGAAGATTAAAAAAGGCCTTTTTCTCTTTAAAGCTTCCCTCTGGGCTATTTCTGCCTTTGATATTACGTTCCTGCCGTGCTCTGGGAAAAAGGCTACCCCTACATTAACAGATAGATAAACCTTTTCCCCTTTAACCTCAAAGGGATGGTTAAAGACAGAAAGGACCTCTTCAACAAAATTCAAAATATCCTTTCTACCATCTTTACAAACGAGTATAAATTTGTCTGAGTAGGATCTAAAGACCTTACACTTTTCACCTTCAAACTTATGTTTTAAACGCCTCAAAACATCGTTCAGAATTTTGTCTCCGTTAACTATACCGAAAACATCGTTTATCTTTGAAAAATCTTGAATATCAACAACTAAAACGGCAAACTTTTCCCCTTGAGATATAAGTTCTTTAACAAAATCGGCCTCGTTCCCCTCTTTCAAAGCTTTAAAGAGTAAATCACCGTTTAGGTACTTTGACGTAATGAAAACACCCCTAAACTCTAAAGAATTCCCCCCAACAACTAATTCAAACTTAATTTCAACTTCTAGGGAATTTCCCCTCTTTTTAAAGGAAAGCTTACACAAGTTTACCTTTTCAATTTCTCCCTCTATACTTTCAGAAACGAAGAAACTCTCCTCCTCCACTAACCACAGGGAATTTAGAAGTTTGGATAGCTCTTTCTTGAACTGCTCAAGGGAAAGCCCTTTACTGCCTTCTATGAGAGAAAGTAGCTTTGAAAAAAAGGCTTCAGTCTCAAGACGCCTAACTATAGGAAATTTCTCCGAAGAATCTATGGAAAACTCAAAAGAGAGCTCCAAAACAACCTCCCCATGCTATTAGTTCAGGTTTACACTAAATTTAATTAATTTGTACGTGAAGTACAATTGAATTTAGAAAAAATTTTTTAAAATAGCCCTCTAGCTAAGGCAAGGGGGAAAAGAATGAGAACTATTTTAAACTTACTGCTCATAGTAGTTTTTACTTTTATAGGTGCCCATAGTGAGACCTTGAATCAAATCCTATCTGAGATAGGAACGATATCCCCTGACGAACTCTCCAGGAAAATAGAGAAGTTACCTCAGGAAGAAAAGATTAAGCTTGAAATCCTTTTACTGAGCTACTCTGGAGAGGACAGGAAAGTTAAGGAACTCATAGATAAGCTCTACAGCGGAAAGTTGATAACGAACATTTTGGAACTCCCTAAGGACCTACCGGCAATAGTCGTTGACAAGACAAACGAAGTTCTTTACGTAGTAAAGATGGTTAAAGGAGCTCCCTTCATCGTTAGGAAGTTCCCCTGTATAACTGGAAAGAGGCCGGGAGACAAGCTTGAAGAGGGGGACCTAAGAACCCCTGAAGGAATCTACTTCCCCCTCTACTGGAAGTCTCACTTACCGCCAATCTACGGGCTTGGAGCGTTTCCCCTCAACTATCCAAACATCATAGACAGGAAAATCCTAAAGAAGGACGGCCACGGAATATGGATACACGGAACAAATAACCCTAACCGCCCTCCCCATAGCACCAACGGGTGCATAGTTTTAAAAAATGAATACTTAAAGGAAGTTAAAAGGCTAATAGTCCCTAAAAGGACGCCCGTCGTAATAGTTTCAAAACTATCACTATCCTCAAGAAATGAGTTCCTGAAAGAACAGAGGTCTATATTAAACTTTATTCTCCACTGGAAAAAAGCCTGGGAAGGAACTACCAGCGATATAAAACCCTACTTAAACTGCTACTCAAAGGAGTTTGTGTGGAAGGGAGGAGACTACAGAAGCTGGGAAAGGTATAAAAAAAGGATCTCAAGGCACAAGAGGTGGATAAGGATAAAGCTCTCAGACATTACGGCTGTAAAGGACGGTAGGCTCTTAAAGTTTGGAAACCTCTACGTAGTAAGGTTAAAAGTAAAATACGATTCAAACAACTACAGGTCTATAAGCAACAAAGTCCTCTATATAATTAAAGAGGGGAACAGATGGAAAATTATAGGAGAAGAGAATTTATAAAACTCCTTGGAATTGCTTCTTTTTTACCCATTTTAAAGTGGGAAGAAGCTTTAGCAGGTAGGGTAAACGCTGTTATAGAGCTTCCTCCCTTACCTTTCCAGGAAAGTCTAATAACCGGAGAGGAAAAGGGAGGAAGAATTTTAGTAGTTGGAGGAATCCACGGGAACGAACCGGGAGCTTACAAGGCAGCAGAGATTTTGAGGAACCTCAAAGTAAAGAAGGGGGAAATCTTAGTAGCCCCAAGAACAAACTTCGTCTCAATCCTTACAAACAAAAGGGGCTACAATGGGGATATGAACAGGAAGTTCGCCTCTATCTCTCCTAAAGACCCTGACTATCCGGCAGTTAAAAGGCTTAAAAGCCTAATCAAGGACTACAAACCTGACCTCCTCCTCACGTTACACGATGGATTCGGCTTCCACTCCTTAAACCCTAAAGCTTGGGGCCAATGTATCGTAATAGACGAGGAGAGGTACGGCGAGATAGAGCTTGGAAGGGAAGTTAGGTTAGTTTCAGAGAGGGTAAACAGGTTAATTAAACGTAGGAAGTGGAAAATACCGGTATTTAACACCCACACCTTTAGTAAGAACACAAAACACCCTGAACAGAGGAAATCACTAACCTACTTCTGCCTCAAAGAGTGTTCCGTCCCTGCAGTGTGCCTTGAGGTATCAAAACAGCTACCTGACCTTTACCACAAAGTAAGGTTTCACCTCCTTATGTTAAGGGAGTTCTTTAAAGTTCATGGAGTTGAAACAGAACCTTCCTTAGACTGGGTAATTGAAAACGTTGAAGAACTTCTAGAGCCGAAAGTTTACTACAGTGCAGAGCTCCTAATAAACGGAAGGAAAGTCACAGTTTCAGACAGCAAGACCTTCAAAATCCCAAAGGGAAGTAGAGTAAAGTTCCTCACCTTCAACGGAACAGGAGGAACGAACGCAATAACTGAAGATTTAAACTCAAACTTGAGAAAAGTAGGAATCAGGAAGAGAATATCATTCAAGGTAAAAGACGACTTTAAAGAGCTATTCTCTATAAGATTTATCGTTGGTTAAAGGGGGCAAAGCCCCCTATTAGTTATCCTCCGATGAAGGTTTACTCTCCTCAACCCTCTCAACAATGAGCTTCTTAAGTTTCTTAGATATGTCTTCCTTTGCCTCTTCCTGGGGTTTATCCTGGAGCTCTCCTTCCTTTATTATCCCCTTCTCTTTAAGGATTTCAAAGACTTTCTTTCCATAGGAAACCGGCCTTCCCTGAGGGTCAATAAAGATGTGCTGGGTAAATCCAACGGCCAGAACGGCCCCATCCCTTATAACTCTATAATCAAACCTTATTCCCCTTGTTCCGATGTTAGTTATCGCAGTCTCAAGGGTTATAAGGTCATCATAGACCACAGGCGCCATGTATCGGCAAGCAGCCTCAACAACCGGCATTAAAACACCTTCCTGCTGTAAAACCTTTCTGTATTCAATACCTAAAGCCCTAAAGAGCTCTGTTCTTCCCCTCTCAAAGAGCTCAAAGAACCTTGAATAGTACATTACTCCATAGGCATCAACCTCAGCCATTGAAACCCTGTAGGGCATACTTCCAACAATAACCTGAGGTTGCTGCTCCTTTTTCTCTTCAGCCATTATTTACCTCCGTAGTACTCCTGAAGTGGTTTAACGCACAACCTCTCTCTCCTCATAGACTCAATTGCCATGACGGCTGCCTGAGCCCCTCTTACAGTGGTATAGTAGGGAATCTTATAGTTAACAGCCAAGCGCCTTATACTGTAGGCGTCCTTCTTTGATTTACTTCCAGTAGGGGTGTTTATTATCAAGCAGATTTCACCGTTCTTTATAAGGTCTCCAACGTTGGGACGCCTTCCTTCCTGGATCTTATAGACAAGCTCAACGGGAATTCCCCTCTCCTTTAGGAACCTGTAAGTTCCCTCAGTTGAAACTACCTTAAAGCCCATATCTGAAAGTTTCTTTGCAATTCCGTAAATCTTCGGTTTGTCCTTATCCTTGACACTTATAAAGACCTTACCGCAGTTTGGATCAAGGGGTAGCCTTGAACCTGCTGCAAGCTGAGCCTTATAAAAGGCAACTCCTAAATCCTTATCTATTCCCATAACCTCACCGGTTGACTTCATCTCAGGACCCAAGACAGGGTCAACCTCTGGAAAGCGGTCAAACGGAAAGACTGCCTCTTTAACGGAGTAGTACTTTGGTTCTACCTCTTTAACTCCCAACTCTTTAAGGGTTTTACCCATTGCAACCTTTGTGGCAACTTTTGCAAGTGGAATTCCTGTAGCCTTACTAACGAAAGGAACAGTCCTTGAAGCCCTCGGGTTTACCTCAATTATGTAGATCTCATCATCCTTAACTGCAAACTGAATGTTTATAAGACCCTTAACTTTCAGCTCAAGGGCTATTTTCCTCGTTATCTCCTTAATCTCCTCAATAACCTCTTTACTGACTGAGAAAGTTGGAAGGACGCAGGCACTGTCTCCAGAGTGGATTCCAGCCTCCTCTATGTGCTCCATCACTCCACCAATGACAACGCTCTCCCCGTCAGCAACAGCATCAACGTCAAACTCTACAGCATCCTCAAGGAACTTATCTATCAGAACCGGCTTTTCCTCAGAAACCTCCACTGCCTCAGCCATGTACTGGCGGAGCTCATCAAGAGAGTAAACGATCCTCATCGCCCTTCCGCCGAGAACGTAGGAAGGCCTCATTAAAACTGGAAATCCAATCTCCTGGGCAATCCTCTCAGCCTCCTCAAGGGAACGGGCAATACCAGAAGGAGGTTGCTTTAAGCCCAATTTGTTGAGTAACTCCCTAAACCTCTCCCTATCCTCTGCAATATCAATACTTTCAGATGAAGTTCCAAGGATCCTCACCCCTTCCCTTTCAAGGGGAACTGAAAGTTTTAAAGGAGTTTGACCTCCAAACTGAACAATTACTCCCAGCGGTCTTTCCTTCTCAACAACGTTAAGGGCATCTTCTAGGGTTAAAGGCTCAAAGAAGAGCTTATCGGAAGTGTCGTAGTCAGTTGAGACGGTCTCAGGGTTACAGTTAACCATGTGGGCCTCATACCCTAAGTCCCTTAAAGCCCAAACTGCGTGAACGCAGCAGTAGTCAAACTCTACTCCTTGACCGATCCTGTTTGGCCCAGAACCAAAGACTATAACTTTCTCTCTGTTAGTAGGGTTGGCCTCACACTCTCTACCGTCGTAAGTTGAGTAGTAGTAAGGGGTGTAAGCCTCAAACTCTCCAGCACAGGTATCAACCGTCTTGTAGAGAACCGGAGATAGCTCTTTCCTCTTCTCCCTAACTTCCTTCTCAGTAGCTCCTACTAAATTGGCAATCTCCCTATCTGAAAAGCCCCATTTCTTAGCCCACTTTAAAAGGTCAGAGGGGAGAGTTTCTATAGTGTGTTTTTTAAGCTCCCCTTCTAATTCAATAAGCTGTTTAAGGTTGTTGAGGAACCAACGGTCTATCTTTGTTAGCTCATAGACCCTATCTAAGCTCCAATTCCTTCTAAAGGCTTCAGCTATAAACCAAACCCTATCGGCGTTTGGAACTGCAAGCTTTGTCTCAAGCTCAGAATCTGAAACCTCAGAAGCCCCCCTTAAACTTAGACCGTACCTTCCGATTTCTAAGGAACGAATGGCCTTATTTAGGGCCTCTTTAAAGGTCCTGCCTATGGCCATAACCTCACCGACAGACTTCATTCTGGTCGTAAGGGTAGGGTCTGCTTCGGGGAACTTCTCAAAGGCCCACCTTGGAAACTTAACAACGCAGTAGTCTATCGCTGGCTCAAAGGAGGCCGGTGTTTTCTTAGTAATATCGTTTGGAAGCTCATCTAAGGTATAGCCAACTGCAAGCTTTGCAGCAATCTTTGCAATTGGAAAACCTGTGGCCTTTGAAGCAAGGGCTGAAGAACGGGAAACCCTCGGGTTCATCTCAATTACGATGAACCTTCCATTTTCGGGGTTAACTGCAAACTGAACGTTTGAACCCCCGGTCTCTACGCCAATCTCCCTTATTATTGCAATTGCCGCATCCCTTAAGAGCTGATACTCCTTATCCGTTAAAGTTTGGGCAGGAGCTACTGTAATTGAGTCTCCAGTGTGAACTCCCATCGGGTCAAAGTTTTCAATAGAACAGATTATCACAACGTTATCGTTAAGGTCCCTCATTACCTCAAGCTCAAACTCTTTCCAGCCTAAAACGCTCTCCTCAATCAAGACCTCGCTTACAGGAGAAGCCGCAAGCCCTTTACGAACAATCTCCTTAAACTCCTCAACGTTGTAGGCAACTCCTCCACCCTCTCCACCGAGGGTAAATGCAGGACGGATAATTGCAGGAAGGCCGACGTACTCAAGGACTTCCATGGCCTCTTCAAGGGAATGGGCAACTCCGCTCTTGGGAACTTCAAGGCCGATTCTCAGCATTGCCTCTTTAAAGAGCTCCCTATCCTCGGCCTTCTTTATAGCCTCAACTTTTGCCCCAATGAGCTCAACTCCGTACTTCTCCAGTATACCTGCTTCATGAAGTTTAACTGCAAGGTTAAGGGCAGTCTGTCCTCCAACTGTCGGAAGGAGAGCGTCCGGCCTCTCCCTCTCAATAACTTTTTCAAGGACCTCAACGGTTAAAGGCTCAATGTAGGTTCTATCGGCAACGTCGGGGTCTGTCATGATAGTTGCAGGGTTTGAGTTAACAAGTACTACCTGATAACCTTCTTCCTTTAAAGCTTTACAAGCCTGAGTTCCAGAGTAGTCAAACTCAGCCGCCTGACCTATAACAATAGGCCCTGAACCAATTATCAAAATCTTCTTTAGGTCGGTTCTCTTAGGCAAGGGAGCCTCCTTAACCTCCTTGTTAACTGGAATATTACCAGAAGAGAGGCTAATTTTGTTAAAAAGGAAATTCTGAGAGGGTAAATTGAGAATAGGAATTACAGGAACCCCCGGAGTAGGTAAAACAACTGTAGGAAAGATCTTGTCCAAAAGGTTAAACCTCCCCCTATATAACCTGAGCAAGCTAATCAGAGAAGAGAGGCTTTACTCATCCTACGATAAAGAAAGGAACGCTTACGAGGTTGAACCTGAGAAACTCAGGAAGTTCTTTGAGGGAAAGGAAAGTTTCATAGCAGAAGGTCTAGTTGCTCACTACATACCTGTAGATTACCTTGTAATTTTAAGGGCAGAGCCGGAAGTTGTTAGAGAAAGGTTAAAGGAGAGGCCATACTCCCAAAGGAAAGTTGAGGAAAACGTAGAGGCAGAGAGGTTAGCAGTAATAGCAACTGAAGCCTTTGAGAATCCAAACTTTAAAAGAGTAATTCACATTGACACTACAAATAGGAGTCCTGAAGAGGTTGCCGAGATTGTAGAGAGGACAGTAAGTAAAGGGGAGGAACTCTTTGAAGAAGTTGACTGGCTGGAGTGAAAGGGCAAAGGCAATAAAAATCCTAACTCTCTTTGAGAAGGACAAAAAGTTAAGGGAGCACTTAGAGAAGGAGACTTCAGGGGTTGATCCCCAAGATAGAGCCTTCATAAGGGAAATAACCGCTGGAACAGTCCGCTACTTAAAACTTCTTGATTTCTCGGTTGAGAGAGCAACCGGAAAGAAGTTAAAGAAACAGTGTCCAATAGTCAGAAATGCCCTAAGGTTAATCGCCTACCAACTCTTCTTTACGGGAGTTCCTCCCTACGCTGCAGTAAATGAAACTGTAGAAGCAGTAAAGAGGCTCCTTAACAGGAAATCTGCAGGGTTTGTTAACGCCGTCTCAAAAAAGCTCGTAGGATTTGACTATAAAAGGGAAGTTAAAAGGATAGAGGACTACTACGAAAGGATCTCTACACTCTACTCCTTTGAAACCTGGATGGTTAAGAGGTGGGAAAACTTTTATGGAAAGGAGGAGCTCCAACCTCTCCTTGAAGGACTAAACAGGGTAGCTCCCCTCTTTTTAAGGGTAAACAGGATAAAGATAGACCAAAAAGAACTCATAAAAGTGTTAAGGGAAAGGAAAATAGAAGTTGAGCCTCACCCTTTCATCCCAGATATGATTAGGGTTAAGGGTAGGGTTTTAATTGAGGAGCTCCCAGGCTACAAAGAGGGCTATTTTTACATCCAAGACCCTGCCTCATACCTTGCAGCTTACCTTTTAGAGCCTAAACCGGGAGAACTAATTCTGGACGTTGGAGCAGCACCTGGAGGGAAGACAACTGCAATAGCCTCATTGACTAAAAACGGAGCGAAAATAGTCGCAGTTGACGTTAATCCAGAGAGAATGAACCTGTTAAAGAAAAACGCCGAAAGGTTGGGAGTAGAGAACCTGGAACTAGTTGTAACCGACATTTCTAAGGATGAGGACTTTATAAAACGCTACTACAAGAGTTTTGACAGGATTTTAATTGACGCTCCATGCTCTGCAACTGGAGTAATAAGGCGCCACCCAGAAGGTAAGTGGAACAAGTCAATAGAGCTCATAAAACACAATCAGAAAGTCCAGTGCCGCCTAATAAGAGCAGCCAAGGATCTACTAAAAGAAGGGGGGAAACTTCTATTTAGTGTTTGCTCCTTAGAGAGGGAGGAGGGAGAAAATAACCTGGAATTTGCCCTCAAAGAAGGCTTTAAAACTTTACCGTTTAATAACCTACCTAAAGAACTTAAACATCAATTTAAGGATGGGGGATTAAGGCTGTTTCCACATAAAAACGATACAGATGGATTTTTCTACACAAAACTAACCTGTTAATTTTGCTGGGAGAACAAAATGGAGGAAAAAGTCAACAGGCAAACCATCCTTAGGTTAATTAAGGCTCTAAATGATGAGGAGGAACTCTCAATCATATCCAAAATAATCTCTACCGATCCAGCTCTCACTGCTAAATTACTTAAATTCGTCAATTCTGCCTACTTTAGTTTAAAAAGAGAAATAGATTCTATTGAGGACGCGGTAGCATACTTAGGATACAGGAAACTGAGGGAAGTGGCCTTCTCAATTCTTCTCTCATCCATTTTAGTAAATAAGCCTAGAGAGGAGATATTAAAACTTCTTACTTTTGCTTATATAATGAAATTAACAGCCCAAAGAAGTGTGCCAGAACTTGCAGAAGAGGCATTCATGGTAGGAATCTTATGGCCTATTTATAAAGAAAATAAAGAGGAAACCTTAAAAATGCTTAAGGAAGCGAACGTGTCAAAAGTTGTAATTGAAGGTCTCAAAGACCCTAAAAGCCCTCTAGGAATCCTAAGAGTTTTTGCGGAGAAGCTCCTTCCTTACTGTGAAAAACTAAACAACAAAGAAGAAGTTGAAATCTCCGTAAAAACTGAAAAGTTTAAAAAAGAATTTTTAATAAACATTTGTCTAAGCGCAACCTTAGAAGCCGAAAAGATTATTGACCTGCTATAATGAACCCAGAATTTTTAGCTAAAGGAGGATCCATGTCTGAGATTGAGAGCTTAGAACTAAAAAGGGAGGTTATGCTAAGGTTAATAAGAGCTCTCCTTGACGGTGAGGAGCTTGAAGAGATAGCTAAGATAATAAGCATGGACCCTAACCTCTCTGCACGGCTTTTAAAGTTTATAAACTCTCCCTACTTTGGACTCAGAAAGGAAATTAGATCAATAATTCAAGCAATAGCTTACTTAGGATACAGGAACTTAAAAGATTACATATTTGTCCTCTTAACCTCGTCTTTCCTAAAAAAAGCAAATAAGGAAGAAATTAAGGAAATCTTAAAATTTGCCTTCTTAATGAGAGAATTAGCAAAAAGGCTTTTCCCAGAGTACGAAGATGAAGCCTACATGGTCGGAATTCTTGAGCCCGTCAGGGAAAAAGTAGGAGATGAAATTAAAGAGCTCCTTGAAAGGGCCGGAGTATCAGAAACCGTTATTTACGGTCTCCTCGACCCTGAAAGTAAACTTGGAAGACTTAAGGAAGAGGTAAAGCAGCTTATGAAAGTCTACGATAAGTTAGAAAAAGGCGACAACGTACAATTACCTCCTCTCCTCTCCCAACTCAGCAAAGAGGAGTTAATTGAAAGCTACATACTAGCCGAAGATAACGCTCAATCCCTCATATCTTACCTTTAAGTAAGAACCTTAAAAGAACAGTTGCATATGAACCTGGTGGGAGCGTGAAGGTTAACTTCATGCTCCTCTTCGTCTTCTCCAAAATCTTAAACCCTTCGGGAAAGACAACGGCTTTTCTTAAACCATCTGTCATAACAATAATTCCACCGACTTCCTTGTCAAACCACTCCTCTTTAATTCCGTACTTCCTAAAAACCTTTTTCATTATGCCCTTTAAAACTTCATCATTAACCCGAAACTCCCTACCAGTATAGGGAATCTGGAGTTGAATCAGGTAATCAACATCGTAAACTTCCAAAAAGTAAGAAAGTTTCCACTTATTTATGAAAGGAACTCTAACGAAGGGATACTTCTCTTCAACGTACTCCCTTAAAAACTCATTCCAGAGGAAGCTCTGAAATGCAAAATTGAACATAAGTCTAACGTTTTTAGGAAGGATCCTAAAGGCTTTCTCAGGAGTAAGGCCTCTCATAAGTCCTCTTATGAGGTCCTTCTCATACTCTTCAAGAGCAGGAGAAAGAGTCTTATACAACTTCTTCCAGTCTCCCCAAAAGTCAATTTGGGATTTACCGAAAAAGTAGCTCTTAAGAGCTCCATCAAAGTCCCCTCTGAGAAGGTATCTCAAAACAAAATCATCCCTACTCTTAACGCTTCCAAATCTCTGTTCTCCAAAGTAGTTTGGAAAACCGTACCTCCTTACCACTTCATAGTTCCTGTAAAACCTCTCCCTTAAGTTCTTCTCAAAGTTCCTTACAACCACGGTAAACTTATTACCCTTTAAATCCCCCAATCCTAAAGGCCTATTAACTTTCCCAATAGGCTTAATGCAGAAGCCCATCTCCTTATCAAAGTTGACCTTATCAACTTTCACCCACCTGTTCCTAACGATTTTGTAACAGGACTCCTCAAGGGAATACTCAACAGGAACTGTCAAGTACTGGGTAGTTACGGCGTAACGGTCTTTAAGACCTGCAAAACCTATATCCTTAAGGGGAATTTTCTCAAGGCGGGAGATAATCCTTAAAGCTTCAAGAGTGGATACATCTCTCTTTTTAAGTTCTAATAAATGGTACTTTCCCTCATCTTCCGGTTTTAAAAGGGGAACTTCCTCAACTACAAAATCTTCGGGCCTCGTTTTTATCTTACTGTAAAGCTTCACTTTTCCCCCACTATAAAACTAGCCGCCTTTAAGAAGTTCTCAAAACAAGGCACTCCCACCTTTATACCCCCTCTACAGCCTGCCCTAAAAGCAAGCTCAACGTCAATGTCCTTATCTCCTATTACAAAACTCTCTTTCACATCAATTTTCCACTTTTCAACGGCCTTTTCCACCATAAGGGTCCCGGGTTTTCTACACTTGCAGCCTTCACCAGGCCTGTGGGGACAGAAGAAGAAATCATCTATCTGGACATTAAAGTGTTCAAGGAGCTCCTGAAGTCTATAGTTAACTTCCCAAAACTCTCTCTCTGTAAAATAACCTCTCCCTATTCCCGACTGATTTGAAACCACAATTAATAAATAGCCTGCTTCTTTCAGGAGCTTTAACCCTTCACCTACTCCATCAAGAAGCTTCACCTTATCTACCTCATGAATGTAACCTGGGTCGTAAATGAGAGTATTATCCCTATCTAAGAAAACTGCCTTTCTCAAAGCTCCCTCACTACTGAAGTCTCTCCTTAAGAACGATCATAGGATCAGCCCTCTCTCCCTGAACGTAAAAACCAAAATGAAGGTGAGGTCCGGTACTCCTTCCAGTTGAACCGACCTCTCCTATAACCTGGCCGGCCCTTACAGATTGACCTTCTTTAACTTTAATTTTTGAAAGGTGGGCGTAAAGGGTGTGAACTCCTAATCCGTGATCAATAATAACAGTATTTCCAGTAAAGTATAAGTTCCGAGCAAGTACGACTTTCCCAGAAAGAGAAGCATAAACAGGAGTACCTCTTGGAGCTCTAAAATCTGTTCCCCAATGAATTGAACGCCTCTTACCGTTAATTATCCTCCTTGCTCCAAAAGGAGTCGTAACGATAAGCCTCCTAAGGGGTGGATATAGATGAGTTTCTTTAAATTTCTTCGGAGTTATCTCAGAAAGAACTTTCCTTAAAAGCCTACCCTCTCTCTTCACCCTCTCTAAAAGCTTTCCCCTTAAAGGCCTCTCCTTTACCCATATTCTTGATATCCTATACCTCTTTTTCCAAATGGGAAAAGTCCTGAGGAACAGTTTCTTATCCCCCTGATATAGGGTCAAAGTAAAATTCCCTTTGACAAAATAGGGAATAGAAAAGTAAAGCTCCTTACTTCCCTTTAAGTTTCTAAAAAACCATTTTCTTCCCCTGTAGCCTAAGACGGCTTTTGCCGGTAGATCGGAATCAAGCTTAAAGTAGCCTACAGTCCCTGGATACTTATAGGGTAAATAGAGGGAAAGAGGAAAAGCTTTAAGAGGAAAGAGAAATAAAAGAAGGAATAGCGTGATTAATCTAGCAGCCATAATTTTTAATTATAAACGAAAATAAAAAAAGCCTGGCACCGCCCTACTTTCCCACCCGCTCCCGCGGGCAGTATCATCGGCGCTGGCGGGCTTAACTTCCGAGTTCGGAATGG